>NZ_JAALEE010000161.1:0-9674 GCF_014145265.1 Dietzia sp. CW19
CCGGCGGTCGTCGAACTCGCCGCGTGGGGCTCGAGGTACGTCTCCGAGGCGGGCCCCGTGGTGCCCTGGTCGGAACTGGTCTCGGCCGTCGACCGCTCTCCGCGGCTGCGTCTGCTGGGGCGGATCGAGGCGACGTCGCACCACGCCGAGACGGTGAGGTTGTGGTCCGAGACGTTCGCCCTCCGGGGGCGGGACGCGGCGGCACTGGGGTTCGACGCCGTGTACCGGCGCATGTGGGCGTTCCATCTCGCGGCGCTCGAGGCCGGGCTGCGCAGGGGGTGGCTCGAGTCCGTCCAGGTGGTCGCCACGGCGAAAAGCACCCTGACCCACCGTGACGGTCCGCCCACGTCCTAGGGTTAGTTCATGAGCAACTTTCTCACCCCGATCGCGATCTGGTTCGGACGTCAGGACGCGACGCGGGAGAACTCCCACCTCGTGGTGACGGTCGACAAATGGATGAACAGGATCTCCGGTGGCCGCGTCCCGCTGCTCCGGGTGGCGGGGCTGCCCACGCTCACGTTGCACGTCCCGGGCAGGAAGTCCGGTGAGCCGCGCGACACCCCGCTGCTGTTCGCATCGTGGCGCAACGGCCTGGTGGTCGTCGGCTCCAACTGGGGGGGCGAGAAGGCTCCTGCGTGGGTGCACAACCTCCGCGCGGCGGGGGAGGGCGAGGTCGACGTGTCGGTCTACGGCGCCAGGCTCACCGTGGACGTGCGGGAGGTGGCCGAGGACGAGCGGGCGTCGGCCTGGGACGCCGCCGTGAAGGTGTGGCCGAACTACGAGATCTACGCCACCCGCACGACCAGGCACCTGCCTCTCTTCCACCTCACGCCCAGGCTCTGAGACGGCTCAGCGGCGGGCGACCATATTGAGCGCCGTGGCGGTGAGGACCGGTTCGTCGTCCTGGTTGACCAGCGTCACATCCGTGGTGAGCACCCCGCGGTCAGGCTTGCTCCTGGAGGGGCGGACACCGGTCGTCTCGCAGATCAGGGTGAGACGGTCGCCGGGTCGCAGCGGCCGGACCCAGCGGAGCTCGTCGATCCCGGGGGACGCCAGGCTCGCGACAGCGGTGAGGTAGTTGTCGGCGAACAGGCGCATCATGAGCGCCGCGGTCTGCCAGCCGCTCGCGATCAGTCCTCCGAACGGGCCGTGAGCGGCCGCCTCGGGATCAGTGTGGATGCTCTGCGGGTCATACCTGCGGGCGAACTCCATGATCTCCTCGGCGTCCACCGACTCCTCACCGAAGCGGTACGTGCGTCCTTCCTGATAGTCGTCGAGGTACCTGTCGTCGACAGGGGTGTCGAAGGTGTCGTACTGCTCGGCGGTCATCTGTCACTCCTGGGCGCGGGTTCGGGCTCGTGCTTCCGGATCAGAGTCAACCGCACGCGGGTGACGGTGGGTGCCGATTCACGGTCGGTCCCCTCATCACGTGGTAGTCAGTTAGTGACAGTTCACTCGATGGGGGGCATGCGTGGCGTACTTCGAGCGACTCGGTGACCGATGGTTCGACCCGAGCTCACACACCACCGGGGCCTGGGATCCGGCGGTGCAGCACATCGGCCCGTCGTTCGGGTTGCTCGTGCACGAGGTGGAGGGTGATCTACGACGTCGGCGGGACGATCCCATGGTGATCTCGCGCCTGACCTACGAGATCCTCGGCACCGTGCCCATGGACCCGGTCGCGGTGGACGTGCAGGTGGTCAGACCGGGGCGCACCATCGAGCTCGTGGAGGCCACGTACGGACTCGCGGATCGCGTGGGAGTGCGCCTGCGCGCCTGGCTGCAGCAACCGAGAGACACCACGGAGCTCGAGGCCGTCGGCCTCGACCCGATCCCGGGACCGACCGACATGCCGCAGTGGGACCCCACCTCGGTCTGGCAGGGCGGGTACCTGGCGTCCGCGGAGGTCCGCCGGGACTCGGTCGGGCCGGGGAGGGCTCGCTACTGGGTGCGCACCGACGTCCCGCTGGTCGCAGGCGAGTCGGTGGGCGGGCTGGCCCGGTCGGCAGCACTGTTCGACATCGCCAACGGAATGGCGGTCCGCGCGGCTCCCGAGGACGTGCAGTTCCCCAACATCGACCTCACCGCCCACCTCTTCCGCGAGCCACGAGGGGAGTGGGTCGGGTTCGACACCCGGGTGAGCTTCGGTCCGGGCGGGCTCGGGCTCACCTCGAGCACCCTGCACGACGAGTCGGGCCCGATCGGTACCCTCGCGCAGACCCTCACCGTCCGCCCCGTCACCCCGGGACGGTGACCGCGGCCGGGGAGTCGTGGTCCCGGGGGGCGGATTGCGTCATACTCGGGGAGTCATCCACATCGACACACGAAACGGAGTGTGTGAGAAGCCCTGATGGGTACCCCCTCTGAAAGGACCGGGTCGGACGACGACCCGGGGCCTAGTCGCCCTTCTCGTTCTTCTCAGGTCCACGGCGCTCGAGTGCCGACACGGCGTCTCCCGAGGGGGGAGGTGGCCCCGTGGTCATGACCCTTCTGATGTTGTTGCTGGGAATCCTCGCGATCCTGGCCATCATCGCCGCGAACGGCTACTTCGTGGCACAGGAATTCGCCTACATGTCCGTGGACAGGAACAGGCTCAAGGCACTGTCCGAGGCGGGAGACGTCGCCGCCCAGCGGGCACTGAGGGTCACGCAACGGACGTCCTTCATGCTGTCGGGTGCCCAGTTGGGCATCACGGTCACCGGCCTGCTGGTCGGGTACGTGGCCGAACCACTGGTCGGCGAATCGCTGGGGACCCTCCTGGGCGGGGTCGGAGTCCCCGCGGCGGTGAGCGTCACGGTGGGCACCGTCCTGGCGTTGGTGGCCGCGACCGTCGTGCAGATGATCTTCGGCGAGTTGTATCCCAAGAACCTGGCGATCGCGAGTCCGGAGCCCCTGGCCCGCGGGCTGGCGCGGTCCACCACCCTCTACCTGACCGTGTTCGGCTGGCTCATCGTGGTGTTCGACCGGGCGGCGAACCTGCTGCTCAGGGTGGTCGGGGTCACACCGGTCCACGATCTGGACTCCACGGCGACCGCCGAGGATCTCGAGCGAATCGTGGCGGACGCCCGGGAGAGCGGCGATCTGCCCGAGAACCTGTCGGTCCTCATCGACCGGATCCTGGACTTCCCGGATCGCACCGTCGAGCACGCGATGATCCCGCGTCCCCAGACCAGCGTGGTGGGCCCGGATGACACCGTCGGAGAGGTCCGGACGTTGATGGCCTCGGGACACACGAGGTATCCGGTGGTCTCGGAGACTCTGGAGCCGCTGGGGGTCGTTCAGTTGGCCGACCTCCTCCGCGTGGGAGCGAAGGTCGACACCCCGGTCTCGGAGATCATGCGCCCACCGGTGGTCCTGCCCTCGTTGATGTCCCTGCCCCATGCGCTGTCGACGCTGACCCGGTCGAAGACGCAGCTCGCGGCGGTGGTCGACGAGTACGGGGGCTTCGCGGGCGTGTTGACGATCGAGGATCTGGCCGAGGAGTTGGTGGGGGAGCTGACCGACGAACACGACACGGAACCCGAGTCGGTCATCGCGGTCGTGGACGAGGGGATCTGGCGGATGGACGGTGACGTCCACGTCGACGAGGCCGAGAGATCGCTCGGTCATGAGCTTCCGCACGGAGATTACGAGACCATGGCGGGGTTGACCATCTCCGCGCACGGCGAACTCCCGGAAGTGGGTCAGACCGTGCGGGTCGAACTGCCGATCGAGCCCCGGGAACTGATCGCCGAGACACCGCTTCAGTTAGCCCTGGAGATCGAGGTCCTCGAGGTGACCCGGCTGGTCCCCGGCGAACTGCTGGTCCGGTTGGTGGACTCCCAGGAGGAGCACCCGGGGCGTCCCGGGGACGACGGACACCCCGCGACGGGACACGGGCTCGAGCCGGGACGGGGGGAGGAGCGGTGATGGACAATCCGCTCGTCGTCGCCGCGATCACCGTGGCGTTGATCGTCCTGAGCGCCTTCTTCGTGGTGATCGAGTTCGCGCTTCTCGGGGCTCGTCAGCACCGGCTCGAAAAGGACGCGGAGAGGAGCGCCTCGGCGCGGGCCGCCCTGCGGGGGATCAACGAGCTGACCGTCATGCTCGCGGGTGCCCAGTTGGGGATCACCGCCTGCACCTTCGCGCTGGGCGCGGTCACCAAGCCGGCCGTCGACGCCTGGCTCGGGCCTGTCCTCGCCTCCCTGGGCGCGCCGGTACAGGTGGCCGGGGGCGCCGCGTTCGCGCTGTCACTGCTGTTCGTGACGTTCCTCCACCTGGTGGTGGGGGAGATGGCCCCCAAGTCGTGGGCCATCGCGCATCCGGAGTTCTCCGCCAAGTTCATCGGGATTCCCTCCCGGGGCTTCATCTGGGTCTTCCGGCCGCTCCTGCGGTGGGTGAACGAGGTCGCCAACCGACTGGTCTCCGCCAGCGGTGTCACCCCGGTCGAGAGGGCCGCGGTGGGAGGTCAGGATGCCGCCACGATCCGGCAACTCGTCGAGCATTCGGCGTCGGTCGGCGCCCTGGACGAGACGTTCAGTTCCCCGCTGACCGGAGCGCTCGGCCTCGATCAGCTGACGGTGGGGTCACTCGTCGACACCGACAGGGCACCCACCGCGGTGGCCGCGGAGGCCACCGTGGCGCAGGTCCAGGAGGCCGCGGCTCGGACGGGACACATGCGCATCCTCCTCCTCGAAGGGGATTCCACTCCGGCGGTGGTGCATGTGCGCGACACGCTGATGGAGCAGGAGGGCCACCCGGCGCGGGACCTGGCCAGGCCGGTGATGCTGCTCGACACCCGGACGCCGGTGTACGAGGCGCTCGCGGTGTCGCGGGAGCGGAGCGAGCAACTCGCCGCGGTCATGGATCACGACCGGTTCGTCGGCGTGATCACGATCTCGGACATCCTGCGCCACATCCTTCCCGAGGAGTCCGGAACCGTCGGCTGACGCGGCGTGAACCCTCAGGGGTCAGAGCTGTCGCAGGTAGCACCGCATCCCGGAGCCGGTGTCCGGGTCGTGGTCGGAGAAGCCGTGACGTTCGTAGAACCGCCGGGCGCCGAGATCGTCCGAGTCCACGTTGATGAGTATCTCCTCGCAGCCGCGCCGTCGGGCCTCGGACACCGACCGGTGCAGGACCCCGGTTCCGATGCCGGCGGCCCTGAGGTCCGGACGAACGTAGAGGTCCTCGAGCTGGGCCAGGGGACCGTCCCAGTACGGGGTCGGGCGAAGGGTGAGAAAGGCGAAGCCGACATCGGTCCCGGCCTCGCGGCCCCGGGGGAGTCCGGCGACGACGGCGAGGACGTCCTCGCGCTCGAGGAGTCGCTCGAACCGTGTCGCCGCCTCTGCCGCGCTGGGGGTGGCGCAGTCGAACTCGGTGTTGAAGTCGTGGAGCAGGCGCCCGAGTGAGGTCGCGTCCGCCGGACCCGCCACGCGGATGTCCACCTGCGCGGCGGGACGCGCAGAAGACGGGGGGACCGGAATACGTTCCCCCTCGAGGAGGCCCTTGAGCCGATCCAGGTCGGCTGCCACGGTGGCGGCGTCCTGCTCGAACTCGTCGTCGTCGTCGGAGAGCTGACGGACGGTCATGACCACCTCCGCGCCGTCCGGATGGGGCAGGACCCGGAGCGGATTGTGGACCGTCGCGCCGTCGGGCAGGGTGACCTCGTGGTCCAGGACCCCGAAGTCGTTCCTGGGGACGAATCGGACGCTCACCCTCCCCATGGGGGAGTCGACGACCAGGGTGTCGCCGTCCACGGAGGCCTGCGCGGTGGCCAGCCCAGACGCCCAGGTGGCGAGCTTCGTGTGGTCGGAGGCGAGGTCGTAGACATCCGCCGGGGAGCGGTGGATCACCGTGCTGACGTGGCGCGTGCGCATCTCGTCAGTGTCCGTCACTCGCCGGCACTGCGCCAGGGGTACGGCGTCAGGGGTTCGGCGCCGGGGGTTCGGCGACAGAGCTCCCGCGTCGGGACACCGTCTCCGGGACACCGCGGTCGGGATCGGCTCAGGCAGAGGGCGGATCGGTGTGGCTGCCCGTTCCCTCGATGCCGGTGACGGTGGTGAGGAGGAAGACCGAGTCCTCCAGGGCCGTGACGGCGTGCCGGTGGTGGGTGAGGGCGTGGAGTTCGCCGGCGCCGATGTCGACCGTGGTCTCGCCGGTCACCCGCACCGCCCCCCGGAGCAGGTAGAGGCTCGCTGCCGGGGGAGAGTTGTGCTCCTCGAGTTCGGTGCCCGCCGTCAGGGCCAACAGCGACTGGCGGAGAGGTCCTTCGTGGACGATGATCTCGGCGTGTCGGCCGTGCGGGGCGTCCGCAGCTCGGGCGAGTATGCGATCGGCGGTGTCGTTGACAGTGGTCATGGGTCGATCTCCCAGCCTTGACGGGTGCGTGCCCCTGACGCTACGCGCATCCCCGGGCCCCGGACCCGTGGAGACGGAAGCGTGTGGCGCGGATCCCGCGCACGGCCGCACCCGGTGGCGTCCGGCCCGTCGGCTCGGGCCGCCCATGCACCCGAGACGCTGCCCGCCAGGCGAAGGGATAGCATCCGGGCACGGCGCGCGGTGCCGAGGGGCGTGAGGACGACCCTCGACGTCCGCCGGGTGGGGCCACCCTGTGCCACCCATGACTGCGGCCCGCCGCCGCCCGTTCACACCGTGGTCGGCGCCGGGATCATCGCTCTCGGCCTGATGGACGTGTTTCGCGCGCTGATGCACCCACGCAGCGAGGCGGCACTCAGCAAGGTGGTGTTCTCCGCGCTGTGGGCGGTCTCCCGGCGGTTCGGGCACCGTCTGGGCTCGATCGTGGGCCCCGCGGGGATGGTGGTCACTGTTCTGGTCTGGGTGTTGCTGCAGGCAGTGGGGTGGGCGATGGTCTACCTCCCGCACGTCCCGGACGGATTCGACTACTCCTCCGGAATCGACCCCGGTCGATACCCGGTCGCCGCCGAGGCGCTCTACGTGTCCCTGGCCACCCTGGCCACCCTGGGGTTCGGGGACGTGGTGGCCACGGAACCTCTCATCCGCGTTCTGGCCCCGGTGGAGGCACTGACGGGGTTCGCGCTGCTGACCGCGTCCCTCACCTGGTTCATGCAGATCTATCCGCCGCTCTCGCGTCGTAGCGCACTGGCCCTGCGGCTCCACGGATTGGCGGAAGCCGACTTCGCCGCGGCGGTTCGAGACCTCTCCCCGGACACCATCTCGCGGGTGACGGAGGGCCTCGCCGCGGAGATCAACGTCGTGACCGTGGATCTGACACAGCATTCGGAGACCTACTATTTCCAGGAGGCCAATCCCTACCAGGCGTTGTCCCGCCAGGTGCACTACGCGCTGGAGCTGTGTGATGCCGTCGCGGAGGTCGACACCGTGGAGGCGCGTGTCGGGGCTCGTACGTTGTCGGCGTCGCTGGACCGCCTCGCGGTGCCACTCAGACAATTCACCGGCCGGGAGGGGGACGCCGGAGTCCGAGAGGTCCTCGCCGCGTACTCCGCGGATCACCAGCGGGCCGCGCGCGGCTGAAAGGCCGTCCCGAACGGTGACGACGCCCTAGCGCGGGCGTGGCCGGTGCCTCAGCCGCGGTCTCAGTCCAGGGGGAGCGGGGACTGTCCCTCGGCGGAGTTCGGTGATGAGGTCGTTTGCGTGGGTGACCAATCCGGCGGCATCGATCCCGTGGGGTGCCGGGCCGTCCCGGCCACCGATACGGTCGGCCGCACGCTCGAGCAGCGCCAGGGCCCCCGTGGTGTTGCCACGCTGGATGTGGGTGATGCCCACTGCCAGCTGGGCGAGGCCCTGCCAGAGCTCCCGCTCGTCGGCGGGGGAGCTCTTCCACGCGCCTTCCAGCACCTCGTGCGCGTGGAAGGCGAGGCCGCGGTCCAGCAGGTCCTGCGCCCACGCCAGCGATTCGTCGGGGGACAGGTCCAGGTCGTCGGGAATGCGCTCGACTCCGACGCTCCCCGGTGGCAGAGGTCGGCCGAGTTCGTCGCGGGGACGCGCGTTGCGCGCGCGGCCGTCCTCGTCACGATCGCGGTCGATGCCGTCCGGGGTGCGCATCTCTAGATCGTCCCATCCGTCGTCGCCGGTCTGCCACCTCGGACCGGGCACCGGGCCCCGATCGTGGCACGTTGCACGCGACCTGTCCGCCGCGCACTCCGTAGGCTTGACTGATGACGTTGCATCATGTTCGACGCGGTCAGGGCAGTCCACTACTTCTCGTACACGGCCTCGGCGCGGGGTGGCGATCGTGGGAGCCCATCATCGACGACCTGGCCGCGAGCCGGGAGATCATCGCGGTCGACCTGCCTGGGTTCGGCGAGTCCCCTCCGCTCGACGGTGAGGTCTCCATAGCGACGTTGACCGACGCGGTCGCCCGGTTCATCGACGAGTCGGGTCTGCACGGGGTCTCCACGGCCGGGCAGTCGATGGGTGGGCGGATCGTGCTCGAGCTGGCCCGGCGCGGCGTCGGTGGTGACACCGTGGCGTTGGACCCCGGTGGATTCTGGAGCGATCGTGAGCTGGCGATCTTCAGCGCCACCCTGCGACCGTCGATCGCCCTGGTCAGCGCACTGCGCGGAGCGCTTCCAGTTCTGCTGGGTAATCCAGTGAGTCGGACCGCGCTGCTGGCGCAGCTCTCCGTGCGCCCCTGGGCCCTGCCGGCGCGGACCGTGCTGCCCGACGTGGCGGGACTGGCCGACGCGCCTGGGACGGGCGCGGCGATGGACGCGCTGACGAAGGGCCCAAAGCAGCAGGGCGCCCCCGCGGGCTCGGTCCCGGGACGGGTCACCATCGGTTGGGGTCGCCGCGATCTGGTGACGCTTCCGGCCCAGGCTCACCGAGCCGCGCGCGCGTTCCCCGACGCGACACTGCACTGGTTCGATCGGTGCGGCCACTTCCCGCAGTGGGACGCGCCCCGGGAAGCGGTTCGGCTCATCCTGGACCGGACCAGCTGACTCGGCGGGTTCCGCTGGGGTGTTGTGGTGACCACCGTCGACGGTTGCGCCAGCGCGGTGCTCTGCCTCCATGGGGTGATGATCCGTCGCGTCCGCGAACAGGGGAGTCCGCTGTCGCCGGGGTGGAGCGGCCCACCGCGAGGAGTTGGCGGACAGGGCCGGGAGCTGGGGGGCCGGGCCGGACGATGACACACCTCGCATCCGCCACGTGGCTGAGTTCGATGATCAGAGTCCGCACGACGCTTCGGCGCGGGATGTGGACGACCGAACTGCGGATGAACGTGGACCCGGAGACCGTGTGGACGGTCATCACCGATGTGAAGTGTTGGCCGCGATGGGGGCCCACCGTGTCAGGAGCCCGAATCGACGGCGACTCCGGCTTGACGGCCGGTGCGCGGGGGACGGTCACGACCGTGGCGGGCCTGTCCCTGCCGTTCGAGATCACCGACTTCGTGGATCGGCGGCTGTGGGCGTGGAGGGTGGCCGGTGTGAATGCGACCCGGCACGAGGTCATCGGAGTGCCGGGCGGGTGTGTCGTCAGCTTCGGGGCCCCGGTCTGGGCGGCGGGATACCTACCGGTGCTGGCTCTCGCGTTGCCGCGGATCGAACGGATCGCGGTCGAACGAGCTCACTGAGACGGGTCGGCGTCGGTGGGGGCGTGACGTGAGCACGAGGCCGTGAGCATCTGACCCATGGGCTGCAGAGATTCTCCCGCAGCAGGTCGGGGCTCTTACTGATCAGGTGCCGGGTTCTGAG
>NZ_JAALEE010000162.1:0-5113 GCF_014145265.1 Dietzia sp. CW19
TCAGATCGACCATGTCGGGCGGGCCACCCCCGTCGAGGATCTCGACGCACTCGGCCACCTCGAGGGCGTTGCCCACCGCCCGACCCAGCGGCGTGTGGTTGGCGGTCACCAGGGCGCTGGTCCGGACGCCGGCGGCCGTGCCGATGGCGACCATCACCCGGGCCAGCTCGTCCGCATCCGCGCGGTCGGGCCGGAAGGCACCGGATCCGCACTTGACGTCGAGCACCAGCGCGCCCGTGCCCTCGGCGATCTTCTTGCTCATGATCGACGCCGCCAGCATGGGGATGGACGGGACGGTGCCGGTGACGTCCCGTAGGGCGTAGAGGGCCCGGTCGGCGGGCGCGAGATCGGCTCCGGCCGCGCAGATCACGGCCCCGGTCTCCTCGAGGATCCGGCGCCTGGTGGCGGCGTCCAGGTCGGCGCGCCAGCCGGGGATCGCCTCGAGTTTGTCGAGGGTCCCGCCCGTGTGACCGAGCCCGCGCCCCGAGAGCTGGGGCACCGCCAGCTCCCAGGTCGCCAACAGGGGGGTCAGCACGAGCGTCACCGAGTCGCCCACACCGCCGGTCGAGTGCTTGTCCACCGTGGGGACGCGACGACCGGCGCGCGTCAGGTCGGACAGGTCCAACCGGGTGCCGGAGTCGACCATCGCGGCGGTCCAGCGGGCGATCTCGCGATCGGTCATGCCCCGGAAGTACACCGCCATCGCCAACGCGGACATCTGCTCGGGGGGCACCACACCGCGGGTGTACCCGTCGACGATCCAGTCGATCTCGTCGTCGTCGAGCTCGTTGCCGTCGCGCTTGGCCTCGATGATCCGCACGGCGTCGATCGACCGGGTCACGTCAGGTCCTCCGGCCCGAAGGCGTCCGGCAGGAGCTCGCCCAGGCGGACGGGGCCGCGGGCGGTGTGGACGACCAGGTCCGGGCCGCCGTGTTCGTGGAGGAGCTGGCGGCACCGCCCGCACGGTGAGAGCGGGTCACCGTCGTGGCCGACGACGACGAGCTCGAGCAGTCTCCCTCCACCCGTGCGGTGGAGGTCGGACACGAGCGAGCACTCCGCGCAGAGTGTGAGCCCGTAGGAGGCGTTCTCGACGTTGCACCCGGTTACGATCCTGCACTCGTCGCCGCCGGGTTCCGACGCCAGGGCGGCGGCCCCCACCCCCAATCCTGAGTACGGCCGGTAGGCGTTCCGGGCGGCCGCCAGCGCGGCTTCGCGCAAACCGCTGCGGGCCGCGTTCCTCTGTGCTGCGGTTTCGTTGACAGACACCCTTTTCTACCCTCCGGTAACTTCGATTAGGGTCCCCTAACAGGCATTACCCGTTCGGACCACCGTACCCACCCTGCTTCTCGTCCGCGTCCTCTCAGGTCTAAAGTCCTAGTTGGCGCCCGCTGTGCTCTCGGGCAGGGAACGCGCGCCGATGGCACCACGCCCAGACGATTCGGAGGCACGACAAGCCCATGAGTACTGCGCAGGCGCCGGCGCGTCCGGCCCCCAATAAGAAGATCAGCATCTACAAGGGTGACCCGGGGATGTGGTCGTGGGTCGCGCACCGCATCTCGGGCGTGGCGATCTTCTTCTTCCTCTTCGTGCACGTGCTGGACACCTCGCTCGTCACGGTGAGCCCGGAGACCTACAACGAGGTCATCGACTCGTACAAGACCCCGATCGTCGGGCTCCTGGAGATCGGCCTGGTCGCGCTGGTCCTCTTCCACGCGCTCAACGGTCTGCGCATCGTCGCCATCGACTTCTGGTCCAAGGGCGCGAAGTACCAGCGCCAGATGCTCTGGGCCGTCCTGGCGATCTGGGTCGTGGTCTTCGCCGCGGCGACCGCCCGCCTCCTCTTCCTTCTCTTCCAGCACATCTAAGGAGAACGATCACCATGGCAGACGCACCTGTTCTCCAGACGTCATACGATCGCCCCGCCTCGCTCGCCCAGCCGCGCTCCCCGCGCCTGCGCTCACGCGGCAACTTCGAGCGCACCGCATGGATCTTCATGCGCGCCTCGGGCGTCGCGCTGGTCATCCTCACGCTCGGCCACCTCACCGTGGGCCTGATGATCGACGAGGGAGTCCACCGCATCGACTGGGCCTACGTCGCGGATCGCTGGCAGAGCCCGTTCTGGGCCACGTGGGACCTCCTCATGCTCTGGTTGGCACAGCTCCACGGCGCGAACGGCGTCCGGACGGTCATCGCGGACTATTCGCGCAAGGACTCGACGCGGTTCTGGCTCAACGCGATCCTCATCGCCGCGACCGTCCTCGTCCTGGCCCTGGGCACCTACGCCCTCTTCGGCCTCGCCTACGACGTCTGATCGACGCCTGCGGACCGTTCCACTTCGAAAGCGAGCACTGAGAATCCCATGACCGATCGTCAGGTCCACCAGCACCAGTACGACGTGGTAATCGTCGGCGCCGGCGGCGCAGGCATGCGCGCGGCCATCGAGTCGGGCCCGCGGACCCGTACCGCAGTCCTCACCAAGCTCTACCCCACCCGCTCCCACACCGGCGCCGCCCAGGGCGGCATGTGCGCCGCCCTCGCGAACGTCGAGGAGGACAACTGGGAGTGGCACACGTTCGACACGGTCAAGGGCGGCGACTACCTCGTCGACCAGGACGCCGCGGAGATCATGGCCAAAGAGGCCATCACCGCGGTCATCGACCTGGAGAACATGGGCCTGCCGTTCAACCGCACGCCCGAGGGCAAGATCGACCAGCGTCGTTTCGGTGGTCACACCCGCGACCACGGCAAGGCGCCCGTGCGACGGGCCTGCTACGCCGCCGACCGCACGGGTCACATGATCCTGCAGACGCTCTACCAGAACTGTGTCAAGCACAACGTGGAGTTCTTCAACGAGTTCTACGTGCTGGACCTCTGCCTCACCGAGACCCCCGAGGGCCCCGTCGCCACCGGGTGCGTCGCCTACGAGCTCGCCTCCGGCGACCTTCACGTCTTCCACTCCAAGGCCACCGTCTTCGCGACCGGTGGTTCGGGACGGATGTACAAGACCACCTCCAACGCCCACACCCTCACCGGTGACGGCATGGCCGTGGTCTTCCGCAAGGGCCTGCCCCTGGAGGACATGGAGTTCCACCAGTTCCACCCGACGGGACTCGCGGGCCTGGGCATCCTCATCTCCGAGGCCGTCCGCGGCGAGGGCGGCATCCTGCGCAACGCGGACGGCGAGCGCTTCATGGAGCGCTACGCCCCCACCATCAAGGACCTCGCGCCGCGTGACATCGTCGCCCGCTCGATGGTCCTCGAGGTGCGCGAGGGCCGCGGCGCCGGGCCCGAGAAGGACTACGTCTACATCGACGTGACCCACCTCGGCGCGGACGTGCTCGAGGAGAAGCTCCCCGACATCACCGAGTTCTCCCGCACCTACCTGGGTGTCGACCCGGTCACCGAGCTGGTCCCGGTGTTCCCCACCTGTCACTACGTCATGGGCGGAATCCCGACCAACGTCAAGGGTGAGGTCCTCCGCACCAACGACGACGTGGTGCCCGGTCTCTACGCCGCCGGCGAGTGCGCGTGCGTGTCCGTGCACGGGTCCAACCGCCTGGGCACCAACTCGCTGCTGGACATCAACGTGTTCGGCCGCCGGGCGGGGATCGCCGCCGCGGACTACGCTGCAGGCCACGACTTCGTCGAACTCCCCGAGGAGCCCGAGAAGATGGTCCGTGAGTGGATGGAGAGCATGCTCGCCGACCACGGCGCGGAGAACGCCAACGACATCCGGACCGAGATGCAGGCCATGATGGACGACAAGGCGTCGGTGTACCGCACCGAGCAGTCGCTCACCGAGGCGCGTGACGAGCTCCGCGCCCTGAAGAAGCGCTACGCCGACGTCACCGTCAGCGACAAGGGCAAGCGGTTCAACACCGAACTCCTCGAGGCCGTCGAGCTGGGCTTCCTCCTGGAGCTGGCGGAGGTCACGGTCGTGGGTGCGCTCAACCGCAAGGAGTCCCGTGGCGGACACGCCCGCGAGGACTACCCGGACCGCAACGACGACGAGTTCATGAAGCACACGATGGCGTTCAAGGACGGCCTCGGCCTCCTCTCCGAGATCCGGCTGGACTGGAAGCCGGTTGTGCAGACCCGCTACGAGCCGATGGAGCGTAAGTACTGATGACCACCGCAGTCGACACCACCAAGGCCACCGACGGCAAGGACCCGGGCTCGAACCGCCCGGTGCCGCCCGGCTCCACCATGGTCACGCTCAAGATCGCCCGGTTCAACCCGGAGGATCCGGACTCGGCGGGCTGGAAGGAGTACGAGGTCCCGGCCCTGCCGTCGGACCGTCTGCTCAACCTGCTGATGTACGTCAAGAACTACATCGACGGCAGCCTCGCGTTCCGCCGGTCGTGCGCACACGGCATCTGTGGGTCGGACGCCATGCTGATCAACGGTGTCAACCGCCTTGCCTGCAAGGTCCTCATGAAGGACATGCTCCCCAAGGACGGCAAGTCCATCACCATCACCATCGCCCCGATCCGCGGGCTGCCGGTGGAGAAGGACCTGTACGTCGACATGGAGCCGTTCTTCAAGTCGTTCCGTGACGTCATGCCGTACCTCATCACGTCCGGGAACCAGCCGACGGCCGAGCGGATCCAGTCCCAGACGGACCGGGCCCGCTTCGACGACACGACCAAGTGCATCCTCTGCGCCTGCTGCACGACCTCGTGCCCGGTGTTCTGGGCCGACGGGTCGTACTTCGGCCCGGCGGCGATCGTCAACGCGCACCGGTTCATCTTCGACTCCCGTGACGAGGGTGCCGCCGAGCGTCTGGAGATCCTCAACGACGCCGAGGGCGTGTGGCGCTGCCGCACGACCTTCAACTGCACCGACGCGTGCCCCCGTGGCATCCAGGTGACCCAGGCGATCCAGGAGGTCAAGCGCGCACTGCTGTTCGCGCGCTGACCTTCCCCGGTCTCCCCGGCGGGGCCGCACCTTCCCTGAGCGGAGGGTGCGGCCCCGCTGGTATTTGCCGGAAGCGCACCCGCGCCTGCCCTCCGCTCCAACATCCGCCCCCGTCGATGAACGCCCGCGTGCGCCGAAGTGACCGCGGGAGTTCATCGAGAGGAGCGCCTGCGGTGGGAACGCCCATCCGCACCCG
>NZ_JAALEE010000013.1:0-5615 GCF_014145265.1 Dietzia sp. CW19
CGGGGTCACCCGGATCCGGACACTCGTCGAGACCGCCGACGCGGGACTCGCGCGGTTCCCTGACGACGCCGCCCTCGGCCTGTGGGCCTTCGGTGGGGACGCGGGTCTGGACGGGCGCCCCTACCGCGAGGTCGCCCCGCTCACCCGCCTCGACGCCCCCACCCCCGAGGGGAGCCACCGCGATTCGCTTGCCGGCGCCCTGGCGTCGCTCCCCGGGCTGGTCGGCGGAGGGACGGATCTCCACCGGACCGTGCTCGACGCCTACGCGGCGGTCCGGTCGGGCTACGACCCCGACATGATCAACTCGATCATCGTGATCTCCGACGGGGCCAACGACACGGTGTCGGAGCTGACCCGGGACGACTTCCTCCTCGCACTCCGGGGCATGGTCGACCCGTCCGAGCCGGTGATCGTGGTGACCGTCGGCCTGCTCGACGACGCCGACCCGGAGACCCTGGCCGAGATCGCCCGGGTGACCGGGGGGAGCAGTCATGTCGCGCAGACGACCGACGAGATCGTCCGGGTGTTCGCCGACGCCGTCGGTCGACGGGGCGGTGCCTGACCCCGACGCCGGCGCCGACCCCCCCGGATGAGGTGGCTCCGCCCCCCGATAGGGGTGGTGTCACCACCGCGTTTGCCTCCGTCGGCCCCCCGGGGCGGATTGGCCTCGGCAAACCCTTGTGTCCCGTGTCACACTTCTCCAGTCCTAGTCTGTGAGGCGCATCACTACAGAGGTGTGGCTCGAGAGAACTGAAACGGAGGACCTCCGTGTCCCAACCAGCTGATCCCCCGGTGGGAGGATCGTCACGACGCAGCCCGGAAGCGGCTGACTTCGAGGCGATGCACTCCAGCCCGGAATTCCAGGAGTTGCGCAGCAAGTTCAGGGCCTTCGTCTTCCCCATGACGATCGCCTTCCTCGTCTGGTACTTCCTGTACGTGCTACTGGCGGTCTACGCGACCGACTTCATGGCGACCAGGGTCTTCGGGAACATCACCTGGGGGCTGATCATCGGTCTGGCGCAGTTCGTCACCACGTTCCTCATCACGTTCCTGTACATCCGGTTCGCCAACCGGGTGATCGACCCCCGCGCGGAAGCGATCCGCCACGAGCTGGAAGGTGAGGTGGCCTGATGGGCGACTGGCTGATCAACATCCGTGAGCTCACCCCGGGGGAGCAGGTCGGCTCCACTCTGCTCAACATGGTCGTGTTCGGCATCTTCATCGTCGTCACCATGACGCTGGTGCTGCGGGCGTCCAAGTCGACCAAGTCGACCAAGGACTTCTACACCGGTGGCTCCACCTTCACGGGGCCGCAGAACGGGTTCGCGATCGCCGGCGACTACCTCTCGGCGGCCTCGTTCCTGGGCATCGCCGGTGCCATCGCCATCAACGGTTACGACGGCTTCCTCTACTCCATCGGCTTCCTGGTGGCGTGGCTGGTGGCGTTGATGCTCGTCGCCGAGCTGATGCGTAACACCGGTCGGTTCACCATGGCCGACGTGCTGAGCTTCCGTCTCAACCAGCGGCCCGTCCGCATGGCCGCCGCCCTGGCGACTCTCGCGGTCTGCCTGTTCTACCTCATCGCCCAGATGGCGGGCGCCGGCGGTCTGGTCGCCCTGCTGCTCAACATCAACGATTCCACCGGCCAGGCGATCGTCGTCGCGGCCGTCGGGATCCTGATGATCGTCTACGTGCTGGTCGGTGGCATGAAGGGCACCACGTACGTGCAGATGGTCAAGGCCGTGCTGCTCGTGGGTGGCGTGCTGATCATGTGTCTGTTCGTCCTGGTGGCGGCGCGGGGCAACTTCTCGGCACTCCTCGGCGAGGCCGTCGCCAACTCGGGTAAGGACCTCCTCAGCCCGGGTCTGCAGTACGGCGCCACCGAGACCAGCAAGCTCGACTTCATCTCCCTGTCGATCGCCCTGGTCTTCGGTACCGCCGGCCTGCCCCACGTGCTGATGCGCTTCTACACGGTCCCCACCGCCAAGGAGGCCCGTCGCTCGGTCACCTGGGCGATCGCGCTCATCGGGTCCTTCTACCTGTTCACCCTGGTCCTCGGCTTCGGTGCCGCGGCGATGGTGGGATCGGACGTCATCGAGGCGGCGCCGGGTGGCGTGAACTCGGCGGCCCCGTTGCTGGCCTTCGCGCTGGGTGGGGAGATATTCCTCGGCATCATCTCGGCGGTGGCCTTCGCGACGATCCTCGCGGTGGTCGCGGGCCTGGCGATCACCGCCTCGGCGTCGTTCGCCCACGACATCTACAACGGTGTGATCAAGCACGGCAAGGCCACGGAGAAGGCCCAGCTGCGCGTGTCCCGGATCACCGTCGTGGTGATCGGTGTCGCGTCCATCATCATGGGCATCGGCGCCATGGGGCAGAACATCGCGTTCCTCGTCGCCCTCGCCTTCGCCATCGCGGCGTCGGCGAACCTGCCGACCATCCTCTACTCGCTGTTCTGGAAGCGCTTCAACACCACCGGTGCGCTGTTCTCCATGTACGGCGGCCTGATCAGCACACTCGTGCTGATCGCGCTCTCTCCCGCGGTCTCGGGTGGCCCGAAGTCGATGATCACCAGTGTCGACTTCTCGCTGTTCCCCCTGTCCAACCCGGGCATCGTGTCGATTCCGCTGGCGTTCCTGCTCGGCATCATCGGCACGTTCCTCGGGAAGAAGGACGAGTTCCCGCAGAAGCGGGTGGAGATGGAGGTCCGCTCCCTCACCGGCGTCGGTGTGGAGAAGACCATCAACCACTGACCCGGCCCACCCGGGCGGAACCGATCCCGACCCGCCCGACCGCGAGACGCGGTCGGGCGGGTCGCGTCGTCGTCCCGGTGCGCCCCGGGGGTCGAACCCCGACCGACGGGAAGTCGGTGGACAAAGGGACTACCCTCGGTGACCACCACACCGATTCGGAGGCGGTCAGAACAGATGTATCCCGGACAGGACGACCAGACGCGGCGCATGGGGCAACCCGACTCGCGCGCGTATTCGCAGATGGGCGGAGACCCAGGGTACGACGAGCCCTACTCGAACGAGGCCGCTTATCAGGAGCGCCGTGAACCCCGCGGTCCCGCGATCGACGTGGGCAAGTTCCTCGGCAGCGTCGCCGCCACGGCACTCGTGGCGGCGATCGCCGGGTGGCTGATCGCCTGGGTGGTGGAGGCGGCGTTCGGCCGCTTCGGCCACCAGTGGGCGAACGGCGGCAACACCCCCACCATGTACGCGGTCTACGGGGCGGTGGCCGCGATCCTGGCCGGGCTCCTCTGGTACCTGCTGCTGGTGGGTACGGCGAACCCGCAGCAGTTCTTCTCCTGGACCGTGGGATTGCTGATCATCGCGGCGGTGGCGCTCCCGCTGCTGGTGACGGTGCCGTTCCTCGACGGGTTGGCCGCGGCGATAGTCCATCTGTTCATCGGCCTGCCGATCCTCGCGTTGACAGGGGCGTTCGCCGCGACCCTGCGACGCTGACCCCCGTGACGCACCCGAGCCCGCTGATGATTCATCAGCGGGCTCGGGTGCTTCCGGCCGGTCGGGCGGCCTACCCGTGACTCAGGCCGCGTGCCTGCAGGTCGGGCAGGAGCAGTCGTCGCACACGCAGTTCGCGCACTCGTGGCGCTCCCCGCAGTTGTCGCACGAGCACACGTTGTGGTTACAGGTCTCGCAGGTGCAGTCGGTACAGGTGCACACCGCGCAACTGTCGGTGCAGTTGTCACACGAGCAGGTGGTGCACTCGTCGTAGTGGCCGTCGTGCTCGCGGTGCAGGTGACCGTCGTGCAGGTAGTCGACGTGATCCTCGTGGACCACGGCCTCGTGACCGCAGCCGGGTCCGTGGGTGTGCGAGTGGGGCTCGGCGGTGGGGTGGTCGGTCACGGTCATCGGTGTCGCTCCTGGTCGTCGCCGGCGTGTCGCCGCCGGGCATGGCTGGCGGATGTCACGGGAGTCGCCGGATCGCTCGCGGGTCGGCACTCGTCCATGGCATGCACAGATTGTCATACGTGCATGTATTGCTGTCAACAGCGTCAGTGGTCCCGTCAGGGCTGGCCGAGAGGCGTCGTGCGGCATCCGCGGTGGTGGGGCGGGCGTCGGATGGTCGGACGCGCGCCGTGGTGCCCTCGAGAGGAATCGAACCTCCGACACCGGCTTTAGGAGAGCCGTGCTCTATCCACTGAGCTACGAGGGCGGGAACCGGGGGAGAGTCTAACTGATCCGCGCCGGTCCCGTGATCGGCGAGTTGGAGTGTCGACAGCCGGGCGGTAGGCTTGGCCGCTGGCGTCCGTGTCGTCCCCGTATCCCGGGATCGACGGACCGCCTCCGCGGGTCACCACCGGCCGCCGCGCGAGGGGGTGGGCGTCCGACAGGCCGGCAGCCCCACTAGACAGACAGAGGTATTGCCTGTGTCCACGTACACCCCCAAGCCCGGGGACGTGACGCGCGCCTGGTACGTCATCGACGCCACTGATGTGGTTCTCGGTCGACTCGCCGTGCAGGTCGCCAACATCCTCCGTGGCAAGCACAAGCCGCAGTTCGCCCCGAACGCCGACACCGGCGACTTCGTCATCATCATCAACGCCGACAAGGTCGCGATCTCGTCCAACAAGCGCGAGCGCGTCATGCACCACCGTCACTCCGGTTTCCCGGGCGGGCTCAAGTCGCAGTCCCTCGGCAAGGCCATGGACACGCGCCCCGACCGCGTCGTCGAGAAGGCCGTCAAGGGCATGCTCCCGAGCAACAAGCTCGGTCGTGCCGTCGCCTCCAAGCTGAAGGTGTACGCGGGCCCCGAGCATCCGCACGCCGCCCAGCAGCCCGTGCCCTACGAGATCAAGCAGGTGGCCCAGTGACCGACGAGAACATCACCCCCGAGGCCGAGCTCGCCGATGACACGGTGGCGGAACTCGCCGCCGAAGTCGCCGAGGACTACAGCGAGGCCGACTACGCCGGCGGTACCGACTACGTGGCCGACGCCGAGACCCAGCTGGCCCCGGTCGTCTCCTCCGGTCCGACGCAGGCGGTCGGCCGTCGCAAGGAGGCCGTCGCCCGCGTCCGCCTCATGCCCGGCTCCGGCCAGTTCACCCTCAACGGTCGCACCCTCGAGGAGTACTTCCCGAACAAGGTGCACCAGCAGCTCGTCAAGTCGCCGCTCGTCCTGGTCGAGCGCGAGGAGCAGTTCGACATCGTGGCGCTGCTCCACGGTGGTGGCCCCTCCGGACAGGCCGGCGCGCTGCGTCTGGCCATCGCCCGCGCGCTGATCCAGTACGCGCCGGACGACCGCCCGGCGCTCAAGAAGGCCGGCTTCCTCACCCGGGACGCCCGCGCCGTCGAGCGCAAGAAGGCCGGCCTCAAGAAGGCCCGTAAGGCCCCGCAGTACTCGAAGCGCTGATCTCCGCGCTCGACACCCCAGAGCAGGCGCCCGCGATCGCGGGGGCCTGCTCTGGCTCGTTTTCCAAGGGACCTCACGGCCGGGGCTATCCTTACCCGGTCCGGAACACCCACCCCCAGTGCGGTGGCGGTCCCACTACCCCGGAGGATCACGCACCATGACCCGACTGTTCGGCACCGACGGGGTTCGCGGACTCGCCAATCGGACGCTCACCGTGGACCTGGCCGTCCGCCTCGGAG
>NZ_JAALEE010000163.1:0-5080 GCF_014145265.1 Dietzia sp. CW19
CCCACCTCGCGGTGGGGCGCCCCTCCCTCATATGGTCCGGACTACTCGTCCGACCCGATGGGTCAGTCGATCACTTGATGATCTTGGTGACCTGACCGGCGCCGACGGTGCGGCCACCCTCACGGATCGCGAAGCGCAGGCCCTCGTCCATGGCGACCGGCTGGATGAGCTCGACGCTCATCTCGGTGTTGTCGCCCGGCATGACCATCTCGGTGCCCTCGGGGAGGGTCACGACGCCGGTCACGTCCGTGGTGCGGAAGTAGAACTGCGGACGGTAGTTGTTGAAGAACGGCGTGTGACGGCCGCCCTCGTCCTTGGACAGGATGTACGCCTGGCCCTCGAAGTTCGTGTGCGGGGTGTACGCGCCCGGCTTGATGACGACCTGGCCGCGCTCGACCTCCTCGCGCTTGAGGCCACGGACGAGCAGACCGACGTTGTCGCCGGCCTCGCCGTAGTCGAGGAGCTTACGGAACATCTCGATGCCCGTGATGGTGGTCTTGGTGGCCTTCTCCTTGATGCCGATGAGCTCGACATCCTCGTTCACGTTGATCTTGCCGCGCTCGATGCGACCGGTGACGACGGTGCCACGACCGGTGATCGTGAAGACGTCCTCGACGGGCATGAGGAAGGGCTTCTCCGTCTCACGCTCGGGGTCCGGGACGGAATCGTCGCAGGCCTGCATGAGGTCGCGGATCGCCTGGACCCACTTCTCGTCACCCTCGAGCGCCTTGAGCGCCGAGATGTGGACGACGGGGGCGTCCTCGTCGAACTCCTGCGAGGCGAGGAGCTCACGCACCTCCATCTCGACGAGCTCGAGGATCTCCTCGTCGTCGACCATGTCGCACTTGTTGAGGGCGACGAGGATGTAGGGGACGCCGACCTGACGGGCGAGCAGCACGTGCTCACGCGTCTGCGGCATCGGGCCGTCGGTGGCGGCCACGACCAGGATCGCGCCGTCCATCTGGGCGGCACCCGTGATCATGTTCTTGATGTAGTCGGCGTGACCCGGGGCGTCGACGTGCGCGTAGTGGCGCTTCTCCGTCTGGTACTCGACGTGGGAGATGTTGATCGTGATACCACGAGCCTTCTCCTCCGGCGCCTTGTCGATCTCGTCGAACGCGAACGCGTCGTTGAGATCGGGGAAGGTGTCCGCCAGGACCTTGGTGATGGCCGCGGTGGTGGTGGTCTTGCCATGGTCGACGTGACCGATGGTGCCGATGTTAACGTGCGGTTTGGTCCGCTCGAACTTCGCCTTCGCCACTGTGTGTCCTCCTGGACTGGTCTGTCCCCACCTCGAGGTGGGCACTGCTTTGTGTGGGATCTGATCTTACTCATCGTGCCGTGGGGGGCACGAACCGGCGGCCACCCGGAGGTTCGACCGTGCGCCGCCGGCATCGGCCCCGCCCTACCTCACGGCCGGGCGGGACCAGTACCGGTTACTCGCCGGTCGCCTTGGCGATGATCTCCTTGGACACACTCGCCGGAACCTCGGCGTAGTGGGAGAAGACCATCGAGTAGTTGGCCCGGCCCTGCGTCCGCGACCGGAGGTCGCCGACGTAGCCGAACATTTCGGACAGCGGCACGTTGGCCTTGACGACGCGGGCGCCGGAGCGCTCCTCCATCGCCTGGATCTGGCCGCGGCGGGAGTTGATGTCGCCGATGACGTCGCCCATGTAGTCCTCGGGCGTGATGACCTCGACCGCCATGAGCGGCTCGAGGATCACCGGCTGACACTTGCGCGCGGCCTCCTTGAACGCCATCGAGCCCGCGACCTTGAACGCCATCTCCGAGGAGTCGACCTCGTGGTACGCGCCGTCGACCAGCGTCGCCTTGACGTTGACCATCGGGTACCCGGCCAGGACGCCGTACTGCATGGCGTCCTTGATGCCGTGGTCCACGGAGGGGATGTACTCCTTGGGCACCCGGCCACCGGTGACCTTGTCGGCGAACTCGTAGGTCTCGCCCTCCTCGACCTGCTCCTGGGGGAGCGGCTCGAGACGGATCTGGACCTTGGCGAACT
Source organism: Dietzia sp. CW19 (assembly GCF_014145265.1). NCBI lineage: Bacteria > Bacillati > Actinomycetota > Actinomycetes > Mycobacteriales > Dietziaceae > Dietzia > Dietzia sp. CW19. The sequence continues at coordinate 2,021 of NZ_JAALEE010000163.1, forward strand.
GGCCCGAACCACCGGTCTGCTTCTTGTGGGTGTAGTCGTACTTCTCGACCGTGCCCTTGATGGTCTCGCGGTAGGCGACCTGGGGCTTGCCGACGTTGGCCTCGACCTTGAACTCGCGCTTCATCCGGTCGACGAGCACGTCCAGGTGGAGCTCGCCCATGCCGCCGATGACCGTCTGACCGGTCTCGTCGTCCAGCCTGACGGAGAACGTCGGGTCCTCGCGCGCCAGCTTCTGGATGGCCGTGCCGAGCTTCTCCTGGTCGGCCTTGGTCTTGGGCTCGATCGAGACGTCGATGACCGGGGCCGGGAACGTCATCGACTCGAGGATGACCTGGTTCTGCAGGTCACACAGGGTGTCACCCGTGGTGGTGTCCTTGAGGCCGATGAACGCGTAGATGTGGCCGGCGACGGCCTCCTCGACGGGCATCTCCTTGTTGGCGTGCATCTGGAAGAGCTTGCCGACGCGCTCCTTCTTGCCCTTGGTGGCGTTCTGCACCTGCGTGCTCGGGTCGATGCGACCCGAGTAGACGCGGACGAAGGTGAGCTCACCGAAGAACGGGTGCACGGCGATCTTGAACGCCAGCGCCGCGAACGGCTCGTCCTTGGAGGGCTGACGGCTGACGACCTTCTCCTCGTCGCCCACGGCGTGACCGTGGATCGAGCCGACGTCGAGCGGGTTCGGCAGGTACGCGATGACGGCGTCGAGCAGGGGCTGGACGCCCTTGTTCTTGTACGCCGAACCACACAGCACCGGGTAGATCTCGGCGTTGACCGTCATCTTGCGGATCGCGGCCTGGATCTCGGCCTTCGTCAGCTCCTCGCCGCCGAAGTACTTCTCCATGAGGGCCTCGTCGCTCTCGGCGACGGCCTCGAGGAGCTTCTCCCGGTACTCGTCGGCCTTGTCCTTGAGATCCTCGGGGATCTCCTGGACCGTGGCCTCGGTGCCGATCGGCGTGACGCCGGGCCAGACGAGGGCCTTCATCTCGACGAGGTCGATGACCCCGTCGAACTCGTCCTCCGCGCCGATGGGCAGCTGCAGGACGAGCGGCTTCGCGCCGAGCCGGTCGATGATGGTCTGCACGGTGTAGTAGAAGTCCGCGCCCATCTTGTCCATCTTGTTGACGAAGCAGATGCGCGGGACGTCGTACTTCTCGGCCTGGCGCCAGACCTGCTCCGACTGGGGCTCCACGCCCTCCTTGCCGTCGAAGACCGCGACGGCGCCGTCGAGGACGCGCAGCGAGCGCTCGACCTCGACCGTGAAGTCGACGTGGCCCGGGGTGTCGATGATGTTGATCTGGTTGTCGGCCCAGAAACAGGTGACGGCGGCCGACGTGATGGTGATGCCGCGCTCCTTCTCCTGTTCCATCCAGTCGGTGGTCGAGGCGCCGTCGTGCGTCTCGCCGATCTTCCGGTTGACACCCGTGTAGAACAGGATGCGCTCGGTGACGGTCGTCTTACCGGCGTCGATGTGCGCCATGATGCCGATGTTGCGGACCTTGTTGAGGTCGGTCAGCACGTCCTGTGCCACGGATGGTCCCCGATCGTGAGTCTTAGGTGGCCCGGGCGGTCGTGTGGACCGTCCGAACCGGGTCTGTTGTCCTGGGCCGTGCCCCGCTTCACTCGCGCGGGAGCCGACCCTCGTTCAATGATGCCACCCTCGGGGCGGCCGGGGGGCCCCGGAGAGGTGACGCCCGGTGGGCGTCCCCCCGCTCCGGGGCCCGGCTGGATCACCAGCGGTAGTGCGCGAACGCCCGGTTGGCCTCGGCCATCTTGTGGGTGTCCTCGCGGCGCTTGACCGCGGCACCCAGACCGTTGGAGGCGTCGAGGATCTCGTTGGCGAGACGCTCGACCATGCTGTTCTCGCGGCGCTGCCGGGAGAAGGTCACCAGCCAGCGCATCGCCAGGGTCGTGGAACGCCCGGGGCGGACCTCGACGGGCACCTGGTAGGTGGCGCCACCGACGCGGCGGGAGCGGACCTCGAGGGCGGGCTTGACGTTGTCGAGCGCCTTCTTGAGGGTGAGGACCGGATCGGTACCGGTCTTCTCGCGGCAGATCTCCAGCGCGGAGTAGACGATGCGCTCGGCGGTCGTCTTCTTGCCGTCGAGGAGGATCTTGTTGACGAGCTGCGTGACCAGCGGCGAGCCGTAGACCGGATCGTTGATGAGCTGGCGCTTCGGGGCGGGACCCTTGCGAGGCATTACTTCTCCTTCTTGGCGCCGTAGCGGGAGCGGGCCTGCTTGCGGTCCTTCACGCCCTGCGTGTCGAGGGAGCCGCGGATGATCTTGTAACGGACACCCGGGAGGTCCTTCACACGACCACCACGGACGAGCACCATGGAGTGCTCCTGGAGGTTGTGGCCCTCACCGGGGATGTAGGCGGAGACCTCGATACCGCTGGTGAGGCGCACGCGGGCGACCTTACGCAGCGCGGAGTTCGGCTTCTTGGGGGTGGTGGTGTACACACGGGTGCACACGCCACGACGCTGCGGCGAGCCCTTGAGGGCAGCCGTCGCCGTCGAGGACTTCTTGTCCTGGCGGCCCTTGCGGACCAGCTGGTTGATGGTTGGCATGAACCGACTTTCTCTAGCTGGCGGCCTCCTCGGGGGCGACCACCGGTCACTGGGACGTTGCTCGTATCCGGACTCTCGCGCTCCCCGACGGGCGCACGGGCGACCACGTCAGCCGCTCTCGCTGGCCTACTGGGCACGATCCTCCAGCTCGCGTACTGCGAGCACGATGGTCAAGCCTAACCGCCCTCGTGAGGATCGGTCAAAACGCGGCCGGGGCGACGCCTCGGGCCGACGCCTGCGGGACCTGCGCGAGCACCAGGTCGAGGGTCTCGGCCCAGTATCGGATCACCTTCTCACGACGGGCCGAGTCGTCGGAGAGCACGTCCGCGAGCCCGAGCCCGCGGGCCAGGTCGAGGGTGGCCTGCAGGGGCCTGCGCACCCGCACGTCGCCGGGGTCGTGACCGAGGGCGGCGGCGGCGATCACCAGGACCTCCCGGGACATGTGGTTCTCGAGCGGCAGCACGCGGTCGCGCAACGCCGGATCGCTGGCA
>NZ_JAALEE010000164.1:0-4174 GCF_014145265.1 Dietzia sp. CW19
GATCGGCGCCGCGGGCCTGGTGCGCCGCGACGCCGACGTCCACATCGGGCGCGCCGCGGCCGAGCGCGGACTGCCGTACATCCTGTCCTCCCAGGGCTCGTCGCCGATGGAGGCCACTGCCGCGGCGATGAAGGACGGGCCGCGCTGGTTCCAGCTGTACTGGAGCAGGGACGAGCAGCTTGTCGACAGCTTCATCTCCCGGGCGGAGGCCGCGGGCGCCGGGGCGCTGGTCGTCACCCTCGACACCACGACGCTCGGCTGGCGGCCGTGGGATCTCGACCTGGGATCGCTCCCGTTCACGAGGGGGGTCGGGATCGCCCAGTACACCTCCGACCCCCGCTTCGCCGAGATGGTGGCCGACCGGGTCGCGCGTGAGACCGCCGCCGGCGCCGGCACGGACCCCGACGCGGTCAAGGTCACGCCGAAGGCCGTCGTGACGCTGCTCGAGATGGCCCGGAACCACCCGGGCGGGCTGCGCAGGAACCTCACCGCCCCCGAGACCCGCGCCGCCGTCCAGACCTTCCTCGACACGTTCTCCAACCCGGCGCTGAACTGGGACCACATCGCCACGCTGCGGGACCGGACCCGGCTACCGGTCGTCCTCAAGGGAGTCCTGCACCCGGAGGACGCCCGGCGGGCCTTTGACATGGGCGTCGACGCGGTCATGGTCTCCAACCACGGAGGCCGGCAGGTGGACGGGTCCATCGGCACGCTGGACGCCCTCGTCCGCATCCGCGAGGCCGTCGGCCCCGAGCCGACCCTGCTGCTGGACTCCGGCATCCGCAACGGCACGGACGTGGTCAAGGCCATGGCGTGTGGCGCGGACGCCGTGACGATCGGTCGGCCGCACATCTACGGTCTGGCCATCGCCGGGCAGCGGGGGTGGGCGAGGTGCTCGACAACCTGCTCGCCGAGATCGACCTCACGCTGTCCCTGTGCGGCGCGAGCTCGTGGGACGAGGTGGACGCCTCGCTGCTGGCCTGAGGCGCCCGCAGCTTTTCTTGTTCTCCCGCCGCTGTTCCCGGCCATCCGCCGCTGCTCCCGGCCACCCGCCGCTGCTCCCGGCCATCCGCCGCCTCGCGGTACGCCTGACGGAAGAGACCCCCTGTCTCCGCGATACTGCTCGCAGGCGTCGGCACCCTGCCCGCCCCCAGACCGACCGCGAGGACCTCGATGCGTGACCCCGAACTGTCCGTCCTGCTCACCGTCTACCACGCGATCGCGCCCTCGCAGCTCCGCGATGCCCTGGACAGTGTGCACGCGCAGACGGTTCAGCCCGCTGAGGTGATCGTGGTGGAGGACGGTCCCCTGTCGCCCGCGCTGCGTGAGGTCCTGGACTCCACCCCGGACCTGCGGCGGTTCGCGCTACCCCAGAACCTCGGCGCCGCCGCGGCGTCCCAACGCGGGTTCGACGAGGTCCGGACCAGCTGGGTCGCCCGCCAGGACGCCGACGACATCTCCCTGCCCGAGCGGTTCGAGCGGCAACTCGACGCCGCCCGCACGCTCGGGGTGGACGTCCTGGGTTCGGCGATGCTCGAGTTCGACACCGACCCGGAGCACCCGAAGGCCATGCGCGCCCTGCCCACCGAGCACGAGGACATCGCCCGCTACGCGCGCATCAACAACCCGGTCAACAACCCGTCCCTGCTGGCCCGCACCGACGCCATCCGCGCCGTCGGCGGGTACCGCCACGTGCCCTACCAGGAGGACTACGACCTGATGATCCGCCTGATCGGCGCGGGCTACCGCCTGCACAACCTGCCCGAACCGCTGGTGAAGTTCCGCGTCACTGATGCGCAGTTCTCCCGTCGCAAGAGCCGCCAGCTCACGGCCTCCGAGCGCACCATTCAACGCACCCTCCTCGACGCGGGCATGATCTCCCGTCCCCGCGCCGTGGCCAACTACCTCGCCCGCAACGCCTACCGGCGCCTGCCCGCCCCCGCCATGAACGCGGCCTACCGACGGATCTTCCACAGCTGACCGACCCCCCTCCTGACACGGGTGTGCCCCCTCACCGGATTCGGCGAGGGGGCACACCCGTAGTGCCGTCGAGCACGCTCAGATGATCGGCACGCCGTCCCGCTTGGCCTCGGCGGCCTCCCTGATGAAGGCTCCCACCAGGACGGCCAGGACGCCGGCCACGATCACGGGCCAGATCAGGACATAGATCGTCAGAAGTATCGGTGTCATCTGCGGTTCCTCTCCTAGACGCGGACGACGTCGTCGTCGTCATCGTTCGTGTTCTCGGCCGTGTTCCTGGCGTCGGCGTCGGCGAGCTCCTCCGCCACCGCGTCGGTGTCGTAATCGGCGGTGGCCAGCGCGATCTCGTCGAAGTCGTAGTCCATCGAACTGCGGTACGACATCGCCACGCAGACGATCGTGCTGACCGCGTACGCGACGAGTGAGGCCGTGAGCGTGTCGTAGTCACGCAGGAAGCCGAGGATGAACGGCGCGCTGCCGAGGGCCGCGATCACGGCCACGACGAGCGCCGGCCTGAGTCCGAGGAAGCCGAACACCATCAGGCCCAGGACCACGCCCACACCCACCACGGCGAGCGCCTCGACGGCGTATGCCAGCACGCCGGAGTCCGGGATCAGCCCGAAGCGGGTGGGCAGGAATACCGCCAGAGCGACCAGCACGGAGACGGTGAAGGCCGAGTTGGTGACCTTCTTCCAGTAGAAGCTCGCGATCACCGGGAACACCAACGCGCCCCACAGAGCGCCCACGAACACCAACAGATCGAGGATGTTGAACCTGATGTTGGCGAAGATCAGCGCGGCCGCCGTCGCCAGGATCATGGTGATGCGGCCGACGATGAGCATCACGCGGGGGTTGGGCAGCTTGCCACGGCCGCGCAGACCCTGACCGTAGAGGTCGCTCATCGCGATCGACGACATCGCGGACAGGTCCGAGTCCGCGGTCGAGGAGAGCGAACCGATGATCATGATGAAGAACACCGCGACCAGGAAGCCCGGCAGGTACTCCGCCGCCACCTGGGGAAGCACGTTGTTGGGGTCACCGTCGACGGGGTCGATACCCGCGTAGAGCGCCAGCACACCGACCATGCCGATGCCGATGATCGTCGCGCCGTAACCGATGGTCGCGGTGATGAAGGTCGGCTTGATCAGGTCCTCGCGCACCGCGAACAGCCGCTGCGCGATGGTCTGGTTGCCGATCGCGTAGGCGAGCACAGCCGCGATGTACGGCGCACCCTGGTTGAGGAAAGCGTCCGAGGAGAAGAACGACTGCTGCTGCGGCGTCAGATTGTCAGCCCCGCTGGTGAACAGGTCGATCCCGCCGAGGAAGAAGAACATGGACGGCACGATGATGATCACCGCACCGAGCATCGCCACCACCTGCGCGAAGTCGGTGAGCACCGAGGCGCGGAAGCCCGACCACAGCGTATAGAGCAGGACACCTGAGGCGATCACGATCACGCCCTGGATGAAGCTGAACGGGCTGAGCATGGAGATCAGCGCGCCACCGGCGATGAAGTTCGACGTCAACGAGATGACGGAACCCAGGATGTTGGATCCGGCCAGCATGAACTGGGAGGACCTACCGTGGCGGGCGAACATGACCTCCGCGAGGGTGTGCGCCTGCGGGGCGACCTCGCGGATGCGTTTACCGAAGGGATAGATGAACAGGATCATCAGGGCTCCCCAGAACCCGTAGTGGATCGGCCCTGAAATGCCGTAGAGGTATCCGGAGTTGACCGAGGCGTACATGGAGGACGCCCAGATCCACGTGGCGGTCATCGACGCGGCCGAGATCCCGAACCCGATCTTGTGGCCGGCGGTCATGAAGCTGTCGGCGTTCTCTTTCCTCTTGGCGATCCGTGTGGACATGACCATGGTGCCGCCGTAGAACAACACCAGAAGTAGAACCACGGCCGTTGCGCTCAGCGCTGTAGAGCTCAGCAAATCTGCCCCTCTCCCTCTTCATTTGTCATGTGAACACGCTGAGCCTAGTGAATGCACCGCCTTAACGAAGAATCGACGTGGGGACGGCGTTGTGCGGATGGCCAAGTGCATGGAGCTCTATCCGCGCAGTTCCGGCGCTCGACCAGGCTTTTACTGGAGGAAATCACCAAACGGCACGCAAACGGCATCGCACGCCCTCGCGCGCGGGTCGCGCGCTCGTCCCCACTCCACATCCGCTCGCCCGTCCACCC
>NZ_JAALEE010000165.1:0-4445 GCF_014145265.1 Dietzia sp. CW19
TCCCGCCACGCCTCGGTGGGCTGGGCGGATGCCGCGGGCGCGAGGCCCGTGGCGAGGGCGGCGGCGGTGACGACGGCGCCGAGGGCGCGGGGTGTGAACCGGGGTGACATGACCCCAGTCCACCACGGTGGCAGACCCCTCACGGCGGGTTGCGTCCGGCGTGAGGACACCGTGACCATCACGTCATACCGGGTAGCGCCGGGGAAACAGGGCGTGCATACGGTCAGTTCGCAAGGACACCGAGGGGGTGTCCACGTCACGAGAGAGAGGGGGTCGACCTCATGTCGCGCTCACATGTCATAGAGAACTGGGATCCGGAGGACGACGCGCAGTGGAAGTCGGGCGGCAGGAAGACCGCCATGCGCAACCTCTACTGGTCGGTCTTCGCCGAGCACGTCGGGTTCTCCGTGTGGACCCTGTTCGCCGTCATGGTGTTGTTCATGCCCCAGGACGTCTACGGACTGGACGCACCCGACAAGTTCCTCGTCTCCGCAGTGGTCACGCTGACCGGCGCCTTCCTGCGCATCCCGTACACGCTCGCGACCGCCACCTTCGGCGGCCGTAACTGGACCATGTTCTCGGCCTTCGTCCTGCTCATCCCCGCGGTCGGGATGCTGTGGATCATGGCGAACCCGGGCCAACCGCTCTGGATGTACCTCGTCGTGGGCGCGATCGCCGGACTCGGCGGCGCCAACTTCGCGTCGTCCATGACCAACATCAACGCCTTCTTCCCCCAGCGGGAGAAGGGCTGGGCCCTCGGCCTCAACGCGGGTGGGGGCAACCTGGGCGTGGCCACGATCCAGGTCGTGGGGCTCATCGTGATCGCACTGGCCGGCAACCGGTCACCGCACTGGGTGATCGGCGTCTACATCGTCCTGCTCGTCGTCGCGGGGATCGGCGCCGCGCTGAAGATGGACAACCTCGCGCACCAGACGGTGGATGTGCAGAGCATGAAGGACATGGCCCGCGACAAGGACGGATGGGTGTTGTCGCTGCTGTACATCGGCACCTTCGGATCCTTCATCGGATTCGCCTTCGCGTTCGGTCAGATGCTCACCATGACCTTCACCGGCAACGGCCAGGAGCCGGCCCAGGCGGCCCTGCACGCGGCACAGATCACCTTCCTCGGACCACTGCTGGGCTCACTCACCCGCATGGCCGGTGGACGGATCTCCGACCGTTTCGGGGGAGCCCGGGTGACCTTCGTGACCTTCTGCGGGATGGCGGTCACCACCGTCGCGCTCGTGGTGACCTCGAACATCCAGGCGTCGAACGACGGCCGGCTCGCCGGTGGCGCCCTCGTCCTGTTCTTCGCCGCCTTCCTCACGCTCTTCGGGCTCACCGGGGTGGGCAACGCCTCGGTGTACAAGATGATCCCGTCGGTCTTCGAGGCGCGCAGCCACACACTCGGACTGGACGAGGCCGCTCGGACGTCCTGGTCGCGGGCCCACGCCGGGGCGCTCATCGGGGTCGCCGGCGCGGTCGGGGCCTTCGGCGGCTTCCTCATCAACATGACCCTGCGCACCTCCTACCAGTCCTCCGGTGCGGCCACGTCGGCGTTCCTCGTGTTCATGGTGTTCTACGTGGTGGCGGCGATCGTCACGCGCGTCGTCTACATGCGGGCCTCCGCCGGGGTCGACGCGGTCGCCGCGGCACCCACCGAGCCCCGGGTCCCCGTGGGCGCCGAGGCCTGACCGGCCTCGGTCGACGATCGAGACGAAGAGGACACATGGTGCACGCGTTGACGACGACCGGCCCGCCGACACACACCCACTGCCCGTACTGCGCACTCCAGTGCGCGATGTCGGTGACGCCGTCCGCCGGTGACGGACCGGCGACGATCACCCCGGAGCAGTTCCCCACCAACAGGGGCGGGTTGTGCCGGAAGGGGTGGACGTCGGCAGGGTTGCTCGACCACCCGGATCGGCTCACCACGCCGCTGATCCGGGTGGACGGGCACCTGCGGCCGACCGACTGGGACACCGCGTTGACCCGGGTCACCGACGGCATCCGGCGGGCGCAGGCCTCGGGAGGCCCCGACGCCGTGGCGGTCTTCGGCGGGGGTGGCCTGACCAACGAGAAGGCCTACACACTGGGCAAGTTCACCCGCCTCGCGCTGGGGAGCAGACTCGTGGACTACAACGGCCGCTGGTGCATGTCGAGTGCGGCGGCCGGGGCGAACCGGAGTTTCGGGCTGGACCGGGGGTTGCCGTTCCCCGTGACCGACCTCGACGACGCCCGGGCGGTGCTGCTCATCGGTGCCAACCCCGCCGACACCATGCCCCCGTTCGTCCAGCACCTCGACACGGCCGCGGCGGCCGGCGGCATGGTGGTGGCGGACCCGCGCCTCAGCGCGACCGCGCACCGGGCCGTCGACGGCGGTGGGATCCATCTGAGGCTGCGGCCCGGCACGGATGCGGCGCTGGCCCTGGGGCTCCTGCACGTCGCCGTGGTGGGCGGACACCTGGACACCGAGTACGTCTCCGCCCGGACGTCGGGTTTCGAGGACGCGTGGGCGATCGCGGCGAACTGGATGCCCGACCGCACCGAACGCGTCACCGGTGTCTCGGCCGACCAACTCGAACGCACGGTGGAACTGCTGGCGGGCTCTCGTGACGCGGGCACCGGAGCCTACGTCCTCACCGCCCGCGGTGCCGAACAACACTCACGGGGGACCGACACCGTCGGAGCCGTGATCGCCCTCGCGCTGGCACTGGGCCTGCCGGGCCGGACCGGCACGGGCTACGGCACCCTCACCGGCCAGGGGAACGGGCAGGGAGGCCGGGAGCACGGGCAGAAGGCCGATCAACTCCCCGGCTACCGGATGATCACCGATCCGGCCGCCCGCGCGCACGTCGCCGCGGTCTGGGGCGTGGAGCCCGAGGAGATCCCCGGGCCCGGGCTCTCGGCCTTCGAGCTCCTGGACGCGCTCGGGCAGCCCGGTGGTCCCACGGCGATGCTGCTCCACGCCTCGAACCCCGTGGTCTCCGCGCCCGACGCCGACCGGGTCACGTCCCGGCTCCGATCGCTGGACACCCTCGTGGTGGCCGACTTCGTCCTCTCCGAGACCGCCGAACTCGCCGACGTCGTCCTCCCGGTCCCGCAGTGGGCCGAGGAGGAGGGCACGCTGACCAACCTCGAGGGCCGGGTGCTGCGTCGACGCCGCTCTGTCACCCCGCCGGAGGGCGCCCGCGACGAACTGTGGATCTGGAACGAGCTCGCACGCCGACTCGGGCGGCGGCCTGATCGGTTCCCGACCGACCCGCGGGTGGTGTTCGACGAGTTGGCGCGCGCCTCCGCCGGGGGCAAGGCGGACTACTCGGCCATGGACTGGGACCGCCTCGACGCCGGAGAGGCACTGTTCTGGCCGTGCGGCGCCGACACCCCGGCCGGGACACCGCGCATGTTCCTCGATCGTTTCGCCACCGAGGACGGCCGGGCCCGCTTCGCCGTGGCCGCCGTGGACCCACCCGCGGAGGACACCTGCGCGGACTACCCGCTGCTGGGCACCACCGGACGCGTGCTCTCGCACTACCAGTCCGGTGCCCAGACGCGGCGGGTGCCGGAGCTGCTCTCGGCCGACCCCGAGATGTGGGTCCAGGTGCACCCGGTCGTCGCGCGGGCCGTGGGGCTCGACGACGGCGGACGCGCCCGGGTGGTGTCCCGCCGCGGGGCGGTCGAAGCGCTCGTGCGGTGCGACGAGGACATGCGGACCGACACCCTGTTCCTGCCGTTCCACTACTCCGGGGCCGCCCGCGCGAACCTGGTGACCCTGCCCGAACTCGACCCCTACAGCCGCATGCCGCAGTTCAAGGCGTGCGCGGTCCGGTTGGAGGCCGCGTGATGCGGGTGGTGGTGGTGGGGGCGGGGATGTCCGGTGCCCGGCTCGCCGAGGAGCTGCGGCGCGCCGAACCGGATCCCGAGACGATGTCTGTGACCGTCCTCGGCGCCGAACCCGAGGCGCCGTACAACCGGATCATGCTCTCGCACGTGGTGGCCGGGGGGATGGGGGACCCGGGATCCACCCGGCTCAAGCCCACCGGGTGGTGGGACCGCAACCACATCGAGATGCGCACGTCCGCCTCGGTGCAGGGGATAGACCGGGTGGCCCGGGAGGTCGAGCTCGCCGACGGTGAGCGCGTCCCCTACGACCACCTGGTGCTGGCGACCGGCTCCGAGGCCACCATCCCGCCGATCGACGGGGTCCGTGGCACGGACGGGGCGCTCGCCGCGGGAGTGTTCCCGCTCCGCGACGCCTCGGACTGCCGGGGACTCACCGCCCACCTCGAGGAACACCCCGGTCGGGTCGCCCTGGTGGGCGGCGGCTTCATCGGTCTCGAGGTGGCCTGCGCACTGGCGCGGTCGGGCCGCGACGTCGTCGTCGTCCACCCCCGGGCCTGGCCGATGGACTCCCACCTGGACTCCGGCGGCGGGCGCGTGCTCAT
>NZ_JAALEE010000166.1:0-5302 GCF_014145265.1 Dietzia sp. CW19
GCGGCCGACACCTCGTCCGGGGTCGCGGCGATCGCGTCGACGGGGTCGAGCCACTGCTCGCCCTCGAGGTCCGCCACGGCCACCGTGTCGAACGCGGCCAGCTCGTGATCCTTCTCCGCGAGCACCGCCATGGTCTCGGTGTACAGCGGCGCCCTGAGCAGGCCGGGCGGCGAGGATCGCGGGGCCGCGTCGGGTTCGCGGAGGAAGATCACGTCGAACCCCACGTCCCCGGCGACCCGGGCCAGCGCCGAGCGCGGATCCCCCGAGCGCCGCGCCGAGATCGGCACCTCGGGATTGCGCTCGCGCCACCGGGTGAGCCACTTGTCGGGCTGCACGCCCGGGACGTAGCCGATGGCCAGGCTCCGCCGGTCCGGACCGGTATCCTCGTTCACCCCTCAACGGTAGCCGCTGCTCCGTGAACCCCGGATCAGTGCACCAACCGTGAACAGGCATCTGCCACCGAATCGCCGATCGCGGTGAGGGGCCGCACCCCATCCGGCCGGTACCAGGTCCACACGGAGCTGACCATTCCCAGAATCAGCCGTCCCAGCTCCTCCTCGTCCCGCCGTGGGAACTCACCGGAGTCCATTCCGCGCGCCAGCAACGAGATCCAGTCCTGCTCCACCGCGCGCGAGTGCTCCACCGCCGTCTGGCGCTCTTCCTCTTCTCGCTCAGTGGAACGCGTGGTCTCCAGGATGCCGACGTGGTGCACCAGAATTCGGGCTTGAAGCGCCTCACTGGCGGTGACGTCGTATACACCTCGCACCGCGGCCCGCAGAGCCGATTCAGCATCCACGGAGTCCTTCACGGCCTCAGAGAAGCGCCGATGAGAGTGGTCGAGCTCGGTACTCATGATCGTGAGCAGGCAGTGAGCTTTGGATTCAAAGTAGTGATATAGCGCTGTCTGACCGATTCCCACCTCGTGCGCGATCGTCGCCCACTTGGTGTGCTCGTATCCAGCAGATCCGAAGTGGTCGACCGCGACCCGGAGAATCGCCTTCCTCTTGGACCTGGAACTCTCCATCCTGGCGTGCTGCACCATCCCTCATCCCCCTGACCGTGGCCTCGAACCTCGCGGTTCGGAGTACGTCGCATCCGACTCGGAACCATCCACTCCGGCGCCCCCTGCGCTTGGCCCGCCCCCTACGCTCAGCCCAGGATCGTCCAGTCCTCGAGGCCCTCGTACAGCGGCTTGGCCGCGGCCAGCGCGGACACGCGTCCACGCAGGGCGGTGATGTCGGCGTCCGTACCCGCCGCGAGGGCGGTGCCGATGATGTCCGCGACCTCGCGGAAGTCCTCGGCCCCGAAACCACGGGTGGCCAGCGCGGGCGTACCGATCCGCAGACCGGAGGTCACCATCGGCGGACGGGGGTCGAACGGCACGGCGTTGCGATTGACGGTGATGCCGACCTCGTGGAGGAGGTCCTCGGCCTGCTGGCCGTCGAGGTCGGACTCGCGCAGGTCCACCAGCACCAGGTGGACGTCGGTCCCTCCGGTGAGGACGGACACGCCGGCCTGGCGGCAGTCGTCGGCCATGAGCCGCTCGGCGAGGATCTTGGCGCCCTCGATGGTCCGCTGCTGCCGCTCGCGGAACTGCTCGGTGCCGGCGATCTTCATGGCGGTGGCCTTGGCGGCGATCGCGTGCATGAGCGGCCCGCCCTGTTGACCGGGGAACACGGCGGAGTTGAGCTTCTTGAACAGCTCGAGGTCGTTGGTGAGGATCATGCCGGAACGCGGCCCGCCCAGGGTCTTGTGGACGGTGGTGGACACGACGTCGGCGTGCGGAACGGGGCTCGGGTGCAGTCCCGCGGCCACCAGGCCGGCGAAGTGCGCCATGTCCACCCAGAGCTTGGCGCCGACCTCGTCGGCGATCTCGCGGAACTTCGCGAAATCCAGGGTCCGCGGGTAGGCCGACCAGCCGGCGATGATGACATCCGGCTTCTCCGCGAGGGCCATCTCGCGGACGGTGTCCATGTTGACCTGCATGGTCTCCGGGTCCACCTCGTAGGCGGCGACCTCGTACAGCTGGCCTGAGAAGTTGAGCTTCATCCCGTGGGTGAGGTGACCACCGTGGGCCAGGGACAGGCCCATGATCTTCGAACCCGGCTTCGCGAGCGCCATCAGCACGGCGGCGTTGGCCTGGGCACCGGCGTGCGGCTGCACGTTCGCGTACTTGGCGCCGAACACCTCCTTGGCGCGGTCCCGTGCCAGGTTCTCCACCACGTCGACGTGCTCGCACCCGCCGTAGTAGCGCCGACCCGGGTAGCCCTCGGCGTACTTGTTGGTGAGCACCGATCCCTGAGCCTGCAACACCGAGCGCGGCACGAAGTTCTCGGACGCGATCATCTCCAACGTGTCGCGCTGACGCGCCAGCTCGCCGGCCATCGCCTCGGCGACCTCCGGGTCCAACTCGGACAGGGAGGCGGTGAACACATCGGTGTTCGGGTCGGTCATCGTTGCTCCTCGCGCGTGGGCTTCTCACTTCGTACGAATCGTGTCGGGGCCACGGCTCGTCTCGTCGTCGTCGTCAGTCTAGTGCCAGGGCACCTGGAGGCCTCTCCCCCGTGGGCACCTGACACAATCAGCAATCGTGAGCAGACATGCCGGCGACTACACGCCGTACGTGGAGTTCGACCGCCGGAGTTGGCGTCGGTTGCGGCGAGCCATGCCGATGGTGCTCACCGAACAGGACCTCGAGGGACTGCGCGGTCTGGGCGAACACCTGGACCTGGACGAGATCGCGGAGATCTACCTGCCGCTCAGCCGGCTCATCCACCTCCAGGTATCGGCCCGCCAGCGCCTGTTCCAGTCCACCAACCTGTTCCTCGGTGAGACCGTGGACGCCCCCATGCCGTTCGTGATCGGGGTGGCCGGCTCGGTGGCGGTGGGCAAGTCCACCTCCGCCCGTGTGTTGCGCGCGCTGCTGACCCGCTGGGACTCCCACCCCCGGGTGGACCTCATCACCACCGACGGCTTCCTGTACCCCAACCGTGAACTCCAGCGGCGCCAGCTCATGCACCGCAAGGGCTACCCCGAGTCCTACGACCGGCGTGCGCTGTTGAGGTTCGTCACCGAGGTCAAATCGGGTGCCCCGGTCGTCCGCGCGCCCGTGTACTCGCACACCAAGTACGACATCGTCCCCGACGAGTTCATCGAGGTGAAGCGCCCGGACATCCTCATCGTCGAGGGACTGAACGTGCTGCAGACGGGCCCCCGACTGATGGTCTCGGACCTGTTCGACTTCTCGCTCTACGTGGACGCGAAGATCGAGGACATCGAGAAGTGGTACGTCGAGCGCTTCCTCGAACTGCGCAGCACGTCGTTCTCCAACCCCAACTCGCACTTCGCGCACTACGCGGATCTGTCCGACCAGGCGGCCCGGCTCGCCGCCCGCGAGATCTGGATGTCGATCAACCGCCCGAACCTGGTGGAGAACATCCTGCCGACCCGGCCGCGCGCGACGCTGGTGCTGCGCAAGAACTCGGACCACTCCATCCAGCGGCTGCGCCTGCGCAAGATCTGACGCGCTCCCGGGTTCGTTCACTCCGGCGCGGCGCCCGTCTCCCCCACGGGTACGCCACGCCGCCGCAACTCGGCCTCGGCGCGGTCCAGCCCCCCGTGCTCGAGTGCGGCCTGTGGACTGTGATCGCTCCAGACATGGCGCCCGAACCGGCTCACCTCCACCTCGAGCTCACCGGACAGGTGCTCGATCGCGCCCGCCGAGTTCCGCTTCTCCGACGGCAACGGCACGGGCAGCACGTGCGCCCGACCCAGGGGCGCCCGCCCGGTCACGCGGATCCGCCAACCGTAACCGCGCCCCTCGAGTGCCCAGACGTCATCAGCGACCCGCGCCCGGACCGGCGAGACCACGGGGTTTCCCAGCCGGATCACCCGACCATCCGGAAGTCGCACCACGAGGGCGGTGACCTCGGTGCGCAGCGGGCCCGAATGGATCTGCCCGCCGGCGAAGGCCACGCAGGTGTCCGGTTCGGAGAATCCCTGCGCCTGCCCCCACCACCAGGAGTCCGGAAAGCCCTCGGCGCCCCAGTTCTTCTCCCCGTAGACATCGGCGCCGTCGAACTCCCAGTGCCGGCCGTCCAGCTCCGCCCAGCCCCGCGCCCGACCGCCGAGCAACCACGGGTGCCAGTACTGGTTGAGGGCGGGAACGGCCTGGAAGACGCTCGACCCACCGACGGCCCGGTGCGGCCACTCCACGGGATCGGTGATCTCCACGTGGAGGCGGGCCCCCTCGCCCATGTCCACGGTCACCCCGTCCGGTCGGTACTCGAACCGATCCCCGGAGCGGGCCCCCAGGCGGTCGGGATCGGCCCACCCCTCGGGCGCGGCGGCCAGCCGGAGAGACGACGACGTGCCCGACCTCGCGGGTGGCGTCCCCGCCTCGGTAGATGACGACGACGAGGTCGCGCCGACGCCCGGCCGGGGGGCCCCGATCTCCCCGGGCCGGGGAGGCACCTCGTCGGACGCCAGGCCGAGCGTCGCCCAGTGCCCGTCCGGCCCCCGGTTGATCCCGATGAGCGCGATCAGGGCGCGGCCGCGGTCGCGGTCGGTCACGCGGAGGAAGTATCCCTCCATGGCCACCCCGTGCGCGCGAAGCGGATCGCCGAAGGGCAGGTCTGCGCCGGTGGCCCGGTAGCGCCGGTGAAGTGTCATGCACGCCAGCGTTCCACAGGGCCCTATGTTGGACACCGTGAACTCGTCATCGATCGGACTCAGGCCACCACGTCACCGCGTCGACCCGCGGTGTCGGCGCTGGTGGACGGCGCAGGTCGCACTGTGGATGGCGGGGCCGTTGGTGGTGGCCGTGGTCCTGGGCCTTGTCCTGTTCCCCTGGGTCCTGCTCGTGGCGGCGGGGTGGGCGGCCGCGACCGCCGTGGCACTGGTCGCGGTACCCCGGGTGCGCTGGGCCATCCACCGGTGGGAAGCGACCGACACGGCGATCTACAGCCGTAGTGGCCTGTTCTGGGAGGAATGGAGGGCCGCGCCGCTCTCCCGGGTGCAGACCGTCGACAAGACCCGCGGTCCACTGCAGCGTCAGTTCGGGTTGGCCACCGTCGTCGTCACCACCGCCTCCTCCTCGGGCGCGGTCCGCATCAGCGCCCTCGACGCCGCGCAGGCCGAGGAGATGGTCGACAGGTTGACGCTCCTGGCCGAGGACGACCAGCGGGACGCGACGTGACCACGCCCGGGTCGCAGCACTTCGCGGCATCGCGGCCCGACCCCGCGGAGCCCGCCCCCGAATGGCTGCCGCTCGACCGGCGGACCATCGCCGCGAGCACCGTCG
>NZ_JAALEE010000167.1:0-16259 GCF_014145265.1 Dietzia sp. CW19
GCGGCCCTCGTCGTCGTCATCGTCCGGGGCTACGTCCTGTGGTGGACGCGGCGACCGACCCGCACCGGCGGTCTGGCCCGGCCCCCCGCACGTGGTGCCACGCTCGACCTGCTGCGTCGCCGCCCCGTGGGAACCCTGGTCGGCGTGACCGTGGTCGCGGCGATCGGGTGGGCCGTCCCGCTCCTGGGGATCTCACTGGCGGCCTTCCTCGTCCTGGACGTGATCCTGGGACTCGCGGCACGACGCGCACGCGGCTGACATCCGGGGAGGGCGCTGGGGTTACCCTCACTCCCATGGTGTCCAGGAGCGCGGGCGTCCTCTCCTCGGGCGCGCAGGCGATTCGCGCGTTCACCTACAGCTCCCCGGCCAGATCCGCGCTCGCGGCGTTCGCCTCCGCCATCGCCCTGTTCACCGCACTGCTGATGATGCCGTGGGCCACGTCCTCGGGCAGCTCGCCGGAGCTGCACGACGCCGTCTTCACGGCCACGTCAGCGGTGTCGGTGACGGGTCTGACCACGGTCGACACGGCCGCCCACTGGTCGTCAGCGGGTCAGGTGGTCATCCTGACGGCGATCCAACTGGGTGGCCTGGGCATCGTCACCATCTCGTCGATGCTGGCACTCTCGGTCACCCGGCAGTTCGGGGTCCGCACCCGCCTGCTGGCGCAGACCGGGACATCGGCGGGCGGGTTGGGGGAGGTCGGGTCGCTGATCAAGACGATCGTGGTCTCCTCGGCCGTGGTCGAACTGGTCATCGCCCTGATCCTCACCCCTCGGCTGATCGCCCAGCAGGGCTCGGTGGGCGACGGGATCTGGCATGCCGTCTTCTACGCCGTCTCCGCGTTCAACAACGCCGGCTTCATCCTCCACCCCGACGGCCTGGCGGCGGTGGCCCACGATCCCGTCGTCTTCTGGGCACTGATCTGCGCAGTGTTCCTGGGCAGCCTGGGTTTCCCCGTCCTGTTGGTCCTGTGGAAACACCAGTGGCACCTCGGCAGGTGGAACCTCCACACCCGCCTGACCGTCGAGTTCAGTGTCCTGCTGATGCTCGTCGGGGCTCTGGGATTCGCGGCGCTGGAGTGGAGCAACGTCGCGACCCTCGGCGGGGAGAGCGTCACGGACAAGCTCCAGAACTCCCTGTTCGCCTCGGTGATGATGCGATCCGGGGGTTTCGCGGTGATCGAGCCGGCGGACACCAGGTCGTCGACCATGTTCATCACCGACGCGCTGATGTTCGTCGGCGGTGGTTCGGTGTCGACCGCCGGCGGGGTCAAGGTCACCACCCTCGCCGTCATCTTTCTCGCCTTCCTCGCCGAGGCCCGAGGGCAGGAGGACACCACCGCTCACGGCCGCGCGCTGCCCACGTCCTCTGTCCGGATCGCCGTGTCCGTCGCAGGGATGGGACTGACTCTCGTGTCGGCCTCGGCCCTGACGTTGATGGTCCTCACCGGCGAGGACCTCGGACGCCCGCTCTTCGAGTCCATCTCCGCGTTCGCCACCTGCGGTTTGAGTTCCGGCCTGAGCGCGGAACTCGAGCCCGCGGGGGTGTACGTTCTGTCCGGGCTGATGTTCGCGGGCCGCGTCGGCATCATCACGTTCGCCACCGCGCTCACCATGCGAGCCCAGCGCACCAGATACCGCCTACCCACAGAGAGGCCGATCATTGGCTGACCGCAACCGTCGCCAGTCCCCGGTGCTCATCGTGGGCCTGGGCCGCTTCGGCGTCTCCCTGGCCACCCAGCTCGTCTCCCAGGGGCGTGAGGTGCTCGCGGTGGAACGGGATCACGGACTCGTGCAGAAGTACGCCGACTCCCTGACCCACGTGGTGGAGGCGGACGCCTCCGACATCGAGGCACTCCAACAGCTCGGCGCGCAGGACTTCTCCACCGCCGTGGTGGGCGTGGGGACCTCGATCGAATCGTCCGTCCTGGTGGCCGTCAACCTTGTCGACCTGGGCGTGGAGCACGTGTGGGCCAAGGCGATCAACAAGGCCCACGGAAAGATCCTCACCCGGATCGGGTGCCACCACGTCGTGTTCCCCGAGCACGACGCCGGCGTCCGCGTAGCGCACCTGGTCGCCAACCAGATGATGGACTTCATCAAGTTCGACGACAACTTCGCGATCGCCCGCATGCTCCCCCCGAGGGACGTCGTCGGACGCACCATCGATCAGTGCCGCCCCCGCAGTCGCCACAAGGTCAACATCGTGGGGATCAAGCCTCCCGGCCAGCCGTTCCACTACGCGGAGCCGGAGACCTCGATCGGTGCGGAGGACGTGATCATCGTCTCGGGGCATGTCCGGGACCTCGAGAGGTTCGCCGACCATTCCGACCGGAAGCGATAGCTCCGGCGATCTGCTGCACCAACCACAGTCCGCCGCCCACGAACAGCAGCACCCCGGCCAGCCGGTAGTCCGCATCCGCCCGCCCGGACAACGGGGACACGAGGAAGCCGCAGCTCAGCAGCCCCAGCACCGGAACCACGGTCGGCGCCCGGAAGTGCGCGTGCTCCACCGGCTGCCGGCGCAGGACCAGAACCGCGAGGTTGGTGACCGTGAACACCGCCAACAGCAGCAGTGAGGTGGTCCCGCCGAGGGCGGTGAGGTCGGCCAGGGCGACGAGCCCGGCCGCCAACACGGTGGTGAACAGGATGGCCACCCACGGAGTCCGCCTGCCGGGCAGGACGCGGCCGAGCGCCCGCGGCACCACCTTCTCCTGGGCCATGCCATACACCAGCCGGGACGCCATGAGCATGTTGATCAGTGCCGAATTGGCCACGGCGGCCATGGTGATGAACGCGAAGATCCAGATCGGGAACGCCGGGGCGCCCGTCGCCACCACCGTGAGCAGCGGGGTCTCCCCCTCGCCGAGTTCCTCCGGGCTCACCAGGGCCACCGCGGAGATCGCGACGAGGACGTAGATCAGGCCGGTCACCGCCAGTCCCGCGAACATGACCTTGGGGAAGATCCGCACCGGATCCTTGGTCTCCTCCGCCATGTTGACCGAGTCCTCGAACCCGACCATGGCGAAGAAGGCCAGGGCGGTGGCGGCCGTGACCGACCGGACCGGACTCTCGCCCGAGGCGGTGTCGAACTCCGTGACGCGCGAGAGATCTCCCTGGCCGTGTCCGATCGCCCACGCCCCGATCGCGATCACGATCAGGAGGCCCGTGAGCTCGATGGCCGTGAGCACCACGTTGAGGCGGACCGATTCGGAGACGCCGCGGAGGTTGACGGCCGCGACCGCGGTGATGAACGCCAGGGCGATTCCGATCAGCGGCCAGGTCCGGGACATCAGGTCGAGCCCGACCGCCTCGTTGAGGTTCCCGGCGAAGGCCAGGGCGGCCGAGGACGCCGAGGTCAGACCCGAGGCCATGACGGCGAAGGCCACGAGGAAGGTCAGGATCTGGACCCGGAACGCGCGGTGTGCGTACACGGCGGCGCCGCCGGCCTTCGGGTACTTGGTGACCAGTTCCAGGTAGCTCGTGGCGGTGAGGACCGCGACGGCGAACGCGATGAGGAACGCCAGCCACGCCGCGCCCCCGACCTCCTCGGCGACCTTGCCGGTGAGGGCGTAGATGCCGGTACCGAGGATGTCCCCGACGATGAACAGCAGGAGCAGACCCGGCCCGATCACCCGCTTGAGGGCCGGTGGCCGCAGGGCGCGCGTCGGCGCGGCCAGGCCGGGGTCTCCCGCGTCCCGACCCGGGGCGGACGGGGTATCGGTCATGGACACCTCCCACACACCGGAACGGTCGCCGATCCGGTCAGCATCCCACCGAACGGGCGTGCCGGAAGCGGCTCCGGGTATTGGCGGGAGTCGCCTGTGATCGGGGCAAGAAGAACGCTGGTCTTGGTTCGACTCCGGGACTAGATTCCGGACATGACAGTCACCGACGAGCTGCTCGAGGCCGCCTCGGCCTACCGGTCCGACTTCGACAAGGGCGACCTGCCCATGCCGCCCGGCCGCAAGATCGCCGTGGTGGCGTGCATGGACGCCCGCCTCAACCCGTACGGGCTGCTGGGGCTGTCCGAGGGTGACGCGCACGTGATCCGCAACGCCGGAGGCGTGGTCACCGACGACGTCCTGCGGTCCCTCACGATCAGCCAGCGACTCCTGGGCACCGAGGAGATCGTGCTGATCCACCACACCGACTGCGGCATGCTCACATTCCGCGACGACGACTTCAAAGACCAGATCCAGGCCGACACAGGACTGCGTCCGCGGTGGTCACCAGAGGCGTTTCCAGAAGTGGAAGCGGACGTCCGCCAATCGCTGGCGCGCGTCGAGGCCGACCCGTTCCTCCTGCACGGCACCGCTGTTCGCGGGTTCGTCTACGACGTGGCGACCGGGGACCTGAGTGAGGTCACGCGCGGATAGGTCCGCCTCGCCATAGGGGCGCACGGGGTCCGGAGAGAGCGATGGATGACGACCGTGCGTCTCGGGGGCCGTTCCCGGGTAAGTGTGCATCGCTCTTACCCGCTCTGGGTCACGGGCCGACCTCCCTTGTGCGCCGCCAAGCGTTGTTGGGTCTTATTCGGCTGCGTAAGCGATGCTCTCGCCCGCCAGCAATGCATCGCCTTGAGGCCGCACACTTGGACGCTTCAATAGTATCTATTTCGGGCATTATTGAAGCGGCAGCACTCGTTGGGAACTGCAAAAGTAGCCCTATGTGTAATAATTGCAGTATGAAACTGGGGGAAGCGACGGAGGCCGTCTTGGATCTTGCGGCCCAGCAGTGGGGCCTGTTCACTGCCGCCCAGGCCCGAGAGCTGGGTGTTAGTGCCGTCCTCCTGAGTCGCCTCGTGGACCGTGGAGTACTGCTGCGGGTGCGTCACGGGGTCTACGCGAGCGCCTCAACCCCAGTGACGACCGTGCTCGAGGTTCGGGCGCAATGGCTGGCCTTGAAACCGCATGCCCTGGCCGCTGAGCGCAGATACAACGACGACCAGTACGCGGTCGTCTCCCACGAAACCGCCGCGCAGCTGCATGGAATTGGCGATCTGCCCAGCGAGGCGATCATTTTCACCACGCCCGGCCGACGACAGACACGCCAGCGCGGTGTTCGGTTCGTCACCGCAGCGCTGTCCCCGGGGGAAGTCATCGACATGGATGGATTGCCGATCACCACCGTGGAAAGAACTGTGTTTGACCTGGCCCGTGCCGGGCATGAACCGGGACACCTCATCGATATGCTCGCCGATGCGCTGTCCAGGGGTCTAACCACCACAGATGACCTGGCAGAGGCTCTCGCGCCGGTAGCTGAGAACTTCGGAACTATCCGCAACACCGCGCCAGCAATGCGCGCTCGTCTGGAGGAACTCTTCCCGAGCCACCGCGCTGGCGATGACCACCTCGCCCGCATGATGCAGCAGGCGATAGCGCCGATCCAGGAACAGCTCCGCGAGATCGCCGCCAGAACTGCCCCGAACCTTAAGCTACCTGCGTCGGCAGCATTAGACTCGTCGGCGATGCTCTCCCCAGCGCTCCGAGAGAAGCTGGAAACCCAAGCCAGCACTACCGTGCAGGCCTTCGGGGACGCGCTAGCCGCTACCGGTGGTGGTTATGGCAGCAGCGTTGGTGGTGGCGCTAACTGGCTTCGTCAAGAGCGAAGCAAGACCAGTGACACCGAGGACGACGACCAGGCCGGCCGGGACGATGCCTGAACCCAGACCGCGGGCCACTCATGGCCAGATCACCGCCGGGCTACGCCAGTTCGCTAAGCAGCAGAAGTTGACCCCGAACGCCGTCTACAGCAGGTTTTTCCGCGAAGTGTTCCTCGCAGAACTGATGGCCACCGACCCGGTGTGGGTCCTTAAGGGCGGCACCAATCTCTACTGCCTCATCCCCGGGGCTCGCCACACCCAAGACTTGGACCTGTACCGGCAAGCCTCCCCCACAGGCCATCGCGCAGCCGCCGACAGTCTGATCGCAGCCATGGACCAGACCACAATAGGCCCGTACACCTTCTATGTGCGCAACCCACGGAGGGAGACGGCCAGCGGAACCGTCGAGAACATCCAACTGACCGTCATCGTCCGATTCGGCACTACCGAGTTCTCCCGGTTCAACATCGACGTCTCCGGAGACCTTGAGGCGCCCACCGTCACCGAACCACTGGCGGTCACCCGCGCCGACCCACTCGAGGTCCCGTTCGCTCGCCGGCACTTCACCGTGCTGTCCTACCCGATAGAAAACCAGCTCGCCGATAAAACCTGCGCCATGTACGAGATCCACGGCACCCGTAGCTCCACCCGGTACCGAGATCTCTACGACATCGCCTTAATCGCCCTCGAACTCGAAGTGGACGCAGGAAAACTGCGCACCGCACTAGGCCAACAGTCCCGCATCCGCACCCTGGCTCTCCCTCCCCGCCTCATCCTTCCCAGTGACGAGTGGCCGGCCGGATACCAGAAATTCGTGGGCACCCTCCATCGACCCCGCCCAGAACTGCGTGCTGTCGACAGCGCGCTGACCACGGCCGAAGCGCTGCTGAACTCTGTCCTCTCCCCCGACAACCCGATCACCGCCGGCTGCTGGTCCCCTGAACGGCGCAAGTGGCAACCACGACCTGTCCCCCCGGCATGAATAAGGAAACCCCCGCCCACACATTGCCCGGGTCAGGCCGGCAGGGCATCCTCTCGAACCGACGGCGGGGCGAACCGATATCCAGACGTTATTACAAGTAAACGATGCCGAGTTCACGATTTCGCACACCAGACCATCGCCAAGAAGCTTGCGCGCCCGTGGGGCTGAGGCACTGCGCGGTGTGCGGTCCTGACGGACGGCGGCGCCCACTGCTGGGGACTGAACCACTACGGGCAACTGGGCGACGGTTCCGCCGGTGACAGCGCGATACCCGTGACGGTGGACGGGCTATCCGACGTGGTCGCGATGAGCGTGGGAAGTATGCATTCCTGCACATCCCTCCGCGACGGTTCGGCACGGTGTTGGGGGAAACTTCCTCGGCTACCTGGGCGTGGACCCGCACCCTTTCGGCCACCGACCTCGGCCACTGACTCTGGTGACAGCGCTGTGCCCGTCTCCGCGTCGTCTCAGCAAACCCTCCTAGGCTTCGACCCGCGGTGTCACGCGGGTGACGACGACGCGGGTTCGACAGGCGGCCTGACGTGGTTCGCGGTGGAGGTGGGTGGCGGTGCAGCAGCTACTCGGTGTGTCTCTTCTGGAGACGCCGGTGCTGGCGACCCTGTGGGTGCTCGTGGTGGTCGGGTTCGCGGGCCTGTCGCTCGCCGGCTCCACGGGAGGGAAGAGTGACTCCCGGGATCGACGCCGCTGGTGGCTACGGATGCTGCCCGCGTGCACGGTCGCCGCCGTGCTGGTGACCGTGGCCGGCGGGGTCCTGGTCGAAGGGGTGTTCAGACCCTTCCCGGATGCGATCCCGCGGACGGTGTACGTGTGGATCGCCGTGTCCCTGCTCGCGGTGATGCTCGCGGTCACCTGCTTGGCCGGCGGAAGTACCTCCCGGCGCCCGTGGCGCGTGGGCGGAGTGGTGCTCGCAACGGTTGCCGTGCTCCTCGGCGCCGGCGGTCACGTCAACCGTGTGTACGCCGAGTTCCCCACCGTCGGCACCCTGATAGGAGTGCCGGAACACCGGACCGTCCCCCTTGCCGACGTCCTCGGGTCCGCCCCGACGACCGTCGGCGACGATCTCCCGCCCGGGACCGCCGTGGAGGAGGTGTGGACGCCGCCCGAGAACATGCCGACGAGCGGGGCGATCACCGAGGCGACGATCCCCGGGACCGCGTCGGGTTTCACGGCGCGGCCCGCCCAGATCTATCTGCCGCCGGCATACTTCGCGCAGCCTCGCCCACTGCTCCCGGTCCTCGTCCTGCTCGCCGGTCAGCCCGGCGCCCCCGAAGACTGGGTGGTCTCCGGGAGATTGCCGGTGATCGCGGACGCGTTCGCGGACCGGCATGCCGGGCTCGCCCCGGTCGTGGTGGTGGCCGACCCGATCGGGGAGTCGCTCGGGAACACGCTGTGCGTCGATTCGCCCCGGGGCGATGCCCGGACCTACCTGTCCGTCGACGTCCCGGCGTGGATCCACGAGAACCTGCAGGTCGCCTCGGGGCCGATGTCGATGGCGATCGGGGGGCTGTCCTTCGGCGGGACGTGCGCGCTCCAGATGGCCCTGTCCGACCCGGACGTCTTCCCGACCTTCCTCGACATGTCGGGGCAGGGAGAACCGACGATCGGCACGCGATCCGCCACCGTCGAACAGTTCTTCGGCGGAGACGAGGCGGCATTCCGCCAGAACAACCCCGCCGACCTGCTCGCGAGCCGGCACTTCCCCGGCCTGGCCGGCGCGTTCGTCTACGGATCCACCGACACCGAGTACGGCCCGGCGGCGAAGGACCTCTATGCAGCCGCGCTGTCCGCAGGGGTCGACGCCCACCTCACCGAGTTGCCCGGGGGGCACAGTTACGCCGTGTGGTCCGCAGGCCTCGAGCGCGAACTTCCCTGGCTCGCCCAGAGGACTGGGCTCATCCGATGAGGCCGACGATCTCCACCGTGCGCCGATACGCGGCCCGGGCATGGTCGACCTCCCCGGTCACCATCGCACTGCTCGCCCTGATGTGGGTGGTGGCCGCAGTGACCGGCACAGCGCTCCACGGTCCGGATCCCGAGTGGTTCGACAGGGTCGCAGCGGGGTCGGTGTCCCTGGGCCACGGATTCGTCTGGACCCCGATCACGTCCGGCCTGGTCGTCTCCGGCCTCGCCGATCTCCTTGTCTCCACCCTGTTGCTTCTGGCGGTGGGCCCGGTCGCCGAGCGCCTGCTGGGCGGGACCCGCCTCCTCGTCACCGCCCTCGCCGCTCAACTCGGAGGGGTTCTCGGCGGGATCGGTCGCGACCTGTTGGTCGGCATTCTGACCAACGGGGACAGGGGGGCGCCGGTGGCCCCAGCGCACTCGTGGGTCGATCCGCTGCCGTGGATCCTCGGGATCCTGCTGGCGGCGACGAGCCGGATGCCGACCCTGTGGCGACGCCGGATCCGCGCCGTCGTCCTGACTGTTCTCGTCACTCTCCTCTTGTTCGCCGGGCATCCCCAGGATGCGGTCCGGTTGTCCGGGGCACTCGCGGGACTTGCCGTCGGTGCCCTGCAGGCGACGGAGCGCCACCGCACCCCGCTGCTCGGCGGATCGGTCCGGGAGACCCGAACCCTCGTGGCCCTGGTCGTGGCGGCGACCGTCCTGGGCCCCCTCCTGGTCTCGCTCACCTCAGGCGCGGTCGGGCCCCTGGCGCCCCTGAGTCAGCTCGTACGCGAGGTGCCCTACACCCCGGCACAGGTGGCCGAGCTGTGCGAGGCCGCCCCGGGCGGGATCGACTGCTGGAACGCCAGACAACTTCTCCGCCTGACCGGGGTCGGTCCCCTCGCTCTCACCCTCATGCCGTCCGTTCTCATCCTCGTCCTGGCCGACGGACTCCGACGCGGCCGGCGCGCGGCACGCTGGTGGGCGCTGGCCGCGTACGGCACTCAGCTCGCTGCCTCAGTCGCTCTGCTCGTCACCGGACCCATCAACGGCGGCCACGGACGACGCCAACTGATCTTCGGGGCGGCCCCGCACGCGCTCACGGTCTGGGTGGTGTCGCCGCTGGTGGTGGTGACCGCGGTCCTGCTCACCCTGCTGGCCACCGGACGGTTCTTCCGCGTGCGGGCGAGCAGTCGCGCGTTCAGACAGTCGGCCCTGTCGATCACTGCGGTGGTGCTCGGCGGGCTCGTCGCCTTTGTCAGCCTCGGTGCGGTGGTCACGGAGGGCGTCGCGGCGTCCGGTCTCTCCGACCCGTCGATCGCCGAGCTCGCCCGCGACTATCCGGCTCGCCTGATTCCTCCTGCGTACCTGGGCCTGTTCGGGCCGACCCTACTCCCCGTCTCCGACGCGGCGACGGCGTTGTTCGAGTGGATCGGCGTCGCCGTCTGGGCCTGCGTCATCGTCGTCCTGTGGCGCCTTCTGCGGGCGCGGCGCATCGACGAGGACCCCGCGGCCCACGAGCGGTTACGGCAGTTGCTGCACACACCGGGCGGGTCCTCTCTGTCGTGGATGACGACCTGGGACGGCAACGAGTACTGGTTCACCGACCAGCACCCGCCGGGTCGCCGGTCCGCGGTGGCCTTCCGGGTGGTCGGCCGGGTCGCGCTGACCACCGGAGGCCCGGTGGGGCCGCCGGATCAGTCCGGCGCCGCGGCGCTGGAGTTCGCCGAACATTGCGCTCTGCAGGGGCTGGATCCCTGCTTCTACTCCGTCGACGACGAGCTGGCGGCGGCGCTGAGGGCGGCGGGGTGGTCCTCGGTCCAGGTGGCCGAAGAGACCGTGATCCCCCTGCCCGACCTGGCGTTCACCGGCAAACGGTTCCAGGATGTCCGCACCGCCCTGAACCGGGCGCGCAAGGAACAGGTGACGGCCACGTGGACGACCTTCGCCGAGGCTCCCCTGACGCTGACTCAGCAGATCGTCGCCATCTCCGAGGAATGGGTGGCCGACAAGGGTCTGCCCGAGATGGGTTTCACCCTCGGTGGAATCGACGAGCTACGCGATCCCGAGGTGCGTTTGCTGCTGGCCGTCGACGGGGACGACGTCGTTCACGGCGTGACCTCGTGGCTCCCCGTCTACCGAGAGGGTGTGCTCGTGGGCCTCACGTTGGACTTCATGCGCCGCCGTACCGGCGGCTTCCGTCCGACGACCGAGTTCCTCATCGCCTCCGCCGCGCTCACGGGCAAGGAGGAGGGCTTGGAGTTCCTCAGCCTGTCCGGGGCACCGCTCGGGCACGGTCGACGTGAACCGAGCGGGGACGGCCCGCCCGCGCCCCGGGACGCGTCGTCGTTGACCGGTGTCCTGGACCGCGTGGGGGAGACGCTCGAACCCGTCTACGGGTTCCGCTCGCTCCTGGCGTTCAAGGCCAAGTTCCACCCGGAGTACCGCCCTCTACATCTGTGCTACCCGGATGCGGCGACGCTACCGGCGATCGGTGTCGCGGTGGGACGGGCCTACCTCCCGAAGGTGGGACTCGGCCAGGGAGCCCGCCTGGTGTCCACACTGAGGCTGGCTCACACCACAGCGGGATGACCCGCAGGGCTGCACCGGTGCCACGGCTCTACTGCGGATGCCGGAGAGCGGCCACCGCGTGGTCCTTCGAGGGGTCCTTCTACGAACCCACTCGACGAGGACCGGCGCCGACCATCGCCATCCGCAGCGATGATCGGCGTCGGCCGTAGAAGCAGGCTCTAGCCCAGCGCGACCGCCATCTCGTTCGGCGCACCCGGGGTCTGGCCGGACGCGACGACCTCACCGGTCGTGAGGTCGACGGCGTAGACGGTGTTCTTCGCCGGCTCGCTCACGTAGGCGATGTCCCCGTTCACGACGATGGACGGGTGCGCGTCCTGCCACTCCGCCGGACCCTCCCAGGGATCGATCACGTCGTAGGTCTCGGTGATCTCGCCGGTGGCCGGGTCGATCACGTGGATGGCACCGTCGGTGCCGAGCAGGTAGGCCATGTCGTTCGGGCCGCGCACGACGTCGCGCCAGGTGTACCCGACACCCTCCGGCAGGTCCACGACCTCGTGGGTGCGGGCCTCGGTGTCGATCAGTGCGATCTTGCTGAGCAGGACGCTCTCGGCGTCCGGGTCGTCCTTGTAGTCACCCACGACGAGCGGGCTGTCCTCGCTCACGTACGCGTTGCCCATGCGGCCGTACTCATCGGCGGCCGTGATCTTCTCGAACTCCCCGTCCTGGTAGATCAGGGCGCCGTCCTCACAACCGAAGATCACCGTCTCCCCGGCAGCGGTGCCCTCGCCGTGGACGCCGGGGCACTCCTCGTTGCGGGCGATCTCCTCGCCGTCGGCGTCGACGGCGAACGCACCCGTGCGGCCCTCGTCGTTACCGATGGTGGTGAGGAACGTGCCGTCGGTCAGCACGATCGAGACACCGTGGTGGGCCTGGTCGCCGGGGACGGTCTCGAACTCGGGGAGCTCGCCGCCCGAGTCGGCGAGTGCCGCGGTGTCAAAGATGAAGGTGTCGCTGGTCCCGTCGTCGTAGAGCACCGTCTTGCCGGCGTGGCGGACGACGTGCGCCGGGGTGTCGGCCTCGATCACCAGGTCGGTGAGCTCGGGAACCGAGGTGTCGAGCACCTGGAACCCGTCGGACGTGGTCACCAGCACGGTCTGCCCGTCGCCGAACGCGTTCAGGCGGGTGAACTCCTCGGTCTCGAACTCCTCGATGACCTCCAGGGTCTCACCGTCGAGGACCGCGACGCCGTTCTCGTACGCCACGGCCAGGCGGTTCTCCGAGGAGCCCGCCTCCGAGGCCGCTGAGGTGGTGGTGGCGGTGTTCTGTGCCTCGGCGTCGTCCGCATCGGCGTCGCCGCCGCCGGTGCCGCACGCGGTGGCGAGCAGCGCTGCCGTCGCGAGCATCGCGACCGCTCCGGCCCCGCGGGTGTGTCGTGTTCTCATCAATCGTCCTTCTTGATTCGTAGGTGGTCAGGTGGAAAGCCCGTCGACGATGCGCTCGGTGTTCGCGCGCATCATCTCCAGGTAGCTGGGGGCGCCCTGTCCCGGTTCGGTGAGCGACTCGGTGAACAACTCGATCACCCGGGTGTCGATCCCGGCCTCGCTCGCGAGTACCTGCACCAGCCGATCCGGCTGGGAGGACTCGGCAAAGATCGCGGGGACGCCGGCCTCGGTGATCGCCGAGGCGAGCCCGTCGAGGTCGGAGGCGCTGGGGGAGGCGAGGGTGGTCCCGCCGGGGATGGCCGCGCCGAGGACGCGGAAGTCGAAACGCTCGGCGAGGTAGCCGAAGACGTGGTGGTTGGTGACGAGGGCGCGGTTGTCGGCGGGGATGGTGGCGAACGCGGCGGTCATCTCGTCGTCGAGCTCGTCGAGCTCATCCCGGTACCGGTCGGCGCCCGCCTCGACGGCAGCCCGGTCGATGCCGTCGACCTCCACCAACTCGGCCTCCAGCGCGTCGACCACGTCGACCATGCGGGCCGGGTCGGTCCAGAAGTGCGGGTCGGCGGTGCCGCCGGCATCCCCTTCCGAGTAGTCGATGACCTCGACCTGCTCCCCCGCGACGAGCATCGGCACGCCGGTGGCCGCCACCCGGTCGAGGTGCTGCTGGAGCCCCTCCTCGAGCCCCAACCCGTTGGACACCACCAGGTCGGCGCGATCCATCAGGCTCGCCTCCTGGGCGGAGATCTCGAACGAGTGCGGGTCGGCGTTGCGCTTCATCAGGGTCGTGACGTCGGCCGCCTCCCCCACCACGTTCTCCACCACGTCACCGAGGATGTTGGTGGTCACCACGATGGTCGGATGGTCGTCGGTGGCGCCGTCCACGATCGCGCACCCGGACAAGGCCAGTCCCGCGGTGACGAGCACGGCGGACAGCACCGAACGCCGCCTCATCGTCCGGTCTCCGCGACGAAGTCGGGCGTGGTGGGCGTGTCCAGGCTCCGGGCAACCCGTGCGTCACCCCGGTAGTCGATCTCGTGGACGACCCCCGCGGCGGGGTCGTTGACATACGCCCGCTCCCGGTCGACCGTGAGCTCGATTCCGGCTGCCGTCTCCGGGGTCGCGACCGCCTCGGCCAGCAGTGGATCGGTGGCAGCGATCTCGGCCCCGGCCTCGCCGTCGTAGACGCGGACCCGGCCCTGACGGTCCACCGCCACCACGTGGGAGTCGTCGTCGCTCGCGGCGGAGACCTGTACCAACGGCACATCCGTCGGTACGAACTGCCACTCGCGTGCCCGGGTGTCGAGCAGCCAGAAGCCCTGGTCCCCGGCGAGCGCGGCAACGGCCGGCCGGCCCTTGCGGCCCCGGAAGTCGGTTGCGCGCGGCGCCTGGGTCCCGTCGGGGAAGGCGATACGCTCGAACTGCGGTTCGCCCTCCTCGTAGGTGGCCAGCAGTACCCCGTCTGCACACCCCACGACCACGCCGATGCGGGTGGTCGCGGCACCCTGAGCATCCGCGCAGGGCGCCGTCGCGCCGTCGACCGGCGAGCCGTCGGCCCCGTGGAACTCGACCCCGGAGACTGCCCCCGCCTCGTCGACGGTGGTGACGAGCGCGCCACTGCCGAGGGGAGCGGCCAGGCCTTCGTGCGGCTCGGTCTCGAGGCGGAAGACCTCCTCGATCCGACCCTTGGACAGGGCCTCGTTGCTGAGCAGTACCGCCTCGCCCGACTCGGGGAAGAACACCCCGGTGCCGCCGGTGGTCGCGTTTCCGGAGGTCGAGACGACCGCCGGTCCCTCTCCGGCCACCGTTCCCGGCATGCTCGGGGAGGTCCGGTAGTAGTGGAAGTGGTCGACGTGATCCCACGTCCACACGCCGCTGTCGACGATCTCCACTCCGGCACCGGTGTCGGCGAACAGGTACCGGCCGTCCGAGGTGACCGCCGTCGGCGGGTCGATGCTGCCCGGTTCGGTCGTGGTGCCGTCCAGCAGGTTGAGCATTCCGACAGCACCCGTACGGTCGATGCTCACCAGGTGTAGCTGCGGTTCAGCCACCTCCTCGGCGCCCTCGATCTCGCCGTGCCCGCTGCCGGACTCCTGCGGCGAGGACTCCTCCGCAGTCGTGGCGGTCCCGGCCGGGGCGGCGTCCGGGTCGTCGGCGCCACCCGCGCATGCTGTGAGGATCAAGGCGACGACGACGAGGGGGGCGATCGATCTGAGGGTGCGCATGCTCTGCTTTCTCGAGGGGTTTGTCACGGGGCGGGCGCTTCCGCTGCGGCCGGGGTGACCGGGTTGGCCGGGGTGACGGGGTTGACCGGGCTGACAGGGTCGACCGGGCCGACCGTGGGACGGTGGCGCGAGAGCCGGGTGGCGCGAATCGTCTGGCGGACCGCGTGTGCTGACGCCGAGACCCCTGCCAGTGCGATCGCGGAGAACGCGATGGAGGAGCCGGCGGCCGTCCCGGCGTGCCAGGAGGCGAGCAGACCGATCACCACGGCGGCGCTCCCGAACACCGCGGCGAGCGCCATGGTCGACGGGATGCGTCTGGTCCACCGGTTCGCGGCGACCACGGGGGCGAGCAGCAACGCCACCACCAGCAGGGTCCCGACGGCCTGGTACGAGGCGACCACCGCGAGGGTCACGAGTCCGACGAGCGCCACCTGGGCGACCCTCGGCCGCAGCCCCAGGGTCTGGGCGACGCGGGGATCGAAGGCCGCGGCGACGAAGGCCCGGTGGAAGTGGGCGGCCACGACCAGCGTGACCGCCAGCGCGGCGGCCAGGGTGATGAGTTCGGGACCGCGGATCGCCAGGATGTCACCGAAGAGGATGGCCGTGGCGTCCGTGGCGAAGCTTCCGGAGTGGGACACGATGATCACCCCGACCGAGAGCATCGTGACGAACAGCAGCCCGATCGTGGTGTCGTAGGAGAGCTTGCCGCGCTTCTGCAGCGCCCCGATCGCCGCGCTCATCGCCACCGCACTGACGGCCCCGCCCACCAGGGCCGGGAAGCCGAGAACGGTGGCCAGTGCGACTCCCGGGAGCATCCCGTGCCCGATCGCCTCGCCGAAGAACGCCATGCCCCGGATGACGACCCAGGTGCCGACCACTCCACAGATCACCGCCACCAGGACGCCGCCGACGAGAGCCCGCGCGACGAACGCGGTACCGAACGGATCGAGGAGCAGGGGCACGAGGACGTACAGTATCCATAACGACATTCATTATCAACAAGGAGGCGCAGAGCATGCCCCCACCGGGACCGGCCATCAGCGCCCACGGGCTGTGTTACGGCTACGCGGGTCGAGAGGTCCTCCACGACGTCTCCGTGGAGCTGGCGTACGGGACCGTCACCGCGTTCGCCGGCCCCAACGGGTCGGGGAAATCCACGCTCGTGGAGCTGCTCGCCGGCGTCCGGTCGCCCCTGAGGGGCGAGGTGCGTCGGCTCGGCTCGGTCTCACTCGTGGTCCAGCGGCCCGCCGCGCCGGAGACCCTTCCCCTCACCGTTCGCGACACCGTCTCCATGGGGACGTGGGGGCGACGGATCGGCAGGCGGGAGGCCCGGGGCGTCGTGGCCGAGATGATCGCGGCGGTCGGCCTGGACGGTCTCGAGTCCCGGTCCCTGACGGAGCTGTCCGGCGGCCAGCGACAGCGCGCGCTCCTCGCCCAGGCGCTCGCGAGCCGCGCCGACATCGTGTTGATGGACGAGCCGGATGCGGGCCTGGATTCCGCCAGTCGGCAGCACATCCATGCCCTCCTGGTCGAGCAGGCCGGCCGGGGCGTGGCCGTCGGGTGCGCGTCCCACGACGA
>NZ_JAALEE010000167.1:16371-20428 GCF_014145265.1 Dietzia sp. CW19
GAGTCCGGGCACGCCACCACACACGGCACCACGGGAGCACGTGCGGCTACCCTCTGAGCATGTCGAACCCTCGGTGGGAGCGGGCGCGCGCGTCCGCCGCCCGAATCGCAGCGGGCGCCCGCGATATCAACAGACACCCCTCCGCGGTCGAGGCGTTGCGCCGCGCCCGGCGCGCGTTGCCCGGCGATTCCGGGTTCGGAGATCCGCTCTCGGCGGCGGGCCGCGACAGCGCGGGGACGATCGCCCGCGTGGCCGGTCGCCTGTTCGACGAGCAGCCCACCGCCTCGCGCGAGTTGTCCCTGGGCGGGTTGCAGGTGTGGCACGCGCTGACGCAACGGTCCGGCCGAGGCGGCAGCGGGAGCGAGGTGACCATCGTGTTCACCGACCTCGTCGGGTTCTCCAACTGGGCCATGCGCGTCGGCGACGAGGACGCTCTACGGCTGCTGAGGGAGGTCGCCTCGGCCACCGAGCCGGAGGTGCGGAACCACCGCGGGCACGTGGTCAAGCGCCTCGGCGACGGCCTCATGGCGGTCTTCCCGTCGCCCCAGCTCGCCTTCGATGCGGTCGTGGCCTGCTCCGCCGGGCTCGACCGCGTGGAGGTCGCCGGCATGCGGCCCCGGATCCGTGCCGGCATCCACACCGGGAACCCCCGCCTGATCGGCGGCGACTACCTGGGCGTCGACGTCAACATCGCCGCCAGGCTGGCGGAGAAGGCGGGGACGGGCGAGATCCTGGTCAGCGAGACCACTCTCCCCGGACTGGATGAGTCCAGGGTGTCCACGCGTCGCAAGAGGAGCTTCCGGCTCACCAAGGCCAAGGGGGTCCCCGACGAGGTCGCCGTCTACACCGCGGTCCCCCGCCAGCAGTGACGGCTGCGCGCGCGGCAGCCGCTACTCGGATGGGCCGGGCCACCGCCCGGTGATGAGCTCGGTCATCTCGTCCACCCACGCCTCGTCGAGGGCGGCGTCCCGGCGGACGAGGATGCGGAAGATCACGGTGCCCGCGACCACTTCGGCGAGCATGGGCAGCTGGTCGTCGCCGCGCCGGGACCGGCCGAAACGGCTCTCGAACGCGGTGAGGTTGCCGGCCAGTCGGGCGATCATCTGGTCGTGGACCACGGGGTCGGCGACGGTGTCGGCGATCAGTCCCGGCAGCGCCACGCGCACCTCCGGCCGGTCGAACATCGACCGGATGGTCTCCACCAGCGCCCTGATGTCGCTGCGGACGTCCCCGGAGTCCGCCGGCAACACGACGGTCTCCGCGGACAGCACGGCCTCGTGGACGAGCTGCGCCTTGCCCGACCACCGCCGGTAGATGGCCGCGGTGGTCGTCCCCGCGCGCGCGGCGATCGCCGAGAGCGACAGCGCCGGATAGCCCGTCTCGAGGATGAGCTCCCTCGTCGCGGCGATCACCGCGGCATCGATCCGGCCGTCGCGCGGCCGCCCGGCACCAGACCGGCCCCCGGCGGACTTGGCCGATTTCCCGCCAACCGTGCGCCCGTCTGTTGTCATGGGTTCACCCTAGTTCCAATACAGTGCGCATCGTATTTTCAGGGAGAGACCCGTGAAGCTCAGCCCGCTCGACGAGTACCCGATCCACCAGACCCACGCGCCGGTCACCTGGCCCGCCACCTCCGACCGGAACTTCTACGACCGGTCGTACTTCAACGTGCTCGACCGCGAGGGCCGATTCATGGCCCTGACCGGGATCGGGTACTACCCCAGGCTCGGGGTCAAGGATGCCTACTTCGTGGTCCGCCGTGGTGACACGCAGACCGCGGTGCACCTCAGCGACGCGATCGACGACGACCGCCTGCACCCGAACGTCGGGGGATACGCCCTCGAGGTGATCGAACCCCTGCAGGAGCTGCGTCTGACGCTGGCTCCGACGGAGGGCATCGCCGCGGACCTGACCTGGCGGGGACTGTTCCCCGCCGCCATGGAGGAGCCGCACTCGATGCTCACCGACCGGCGGGTGACGCTGCAGGCCAGCCGCTTCGCGCAACTCGGCTCGTGGGAGGGGTGGATCGAGGTCGACGACGAGCGGATGGAGGTCACCCACTCCTCGTCGGTCGCCGCCCGGGACCGCTCGTGGGGCATCCGTCCCGTCGGCGAGGCGGACGCACCCGGCCGCCCGGACACCGCGTTCCGGGGCATGTGGTGGCTCTACCTGCCCCTTGCGTTCGACGACTACCAGCTGTTCCTCATCCTGCAGGAGGACCCCGACGGCCACCGCAGTCTCTATGACTGCACCCGTCGCTGGCGGGACGGCCGCGTCGAACAGCTCGACGGCGTGCGCGTGGACGTGGACTACCGCGCTGGCACGCGGATCCCGACGGGCGTCCACGTGGAGTTCATGAACCGCGCCGGCGACCGGTTCCGGCTGGACGTGGAGTCCAGGCTGTACGCGCCGATCGCGTTCGGGTCGGGGTACGGCGGCGACTCCTCCTGGGCGCACGGCAGCTGGAAGGGCGAGGGGTTCACCGAGCGGGTGAGCTTTGACCTCACCGACCCCGACGTGATGGCCGGGGCCGCGTTCAGCCTCATCGACCACGTCGGCCACGCCGTCTGCACGGAGGCCGACGGGACGACGCGCGAGGGCGCCGGCCTGTTCGAGCACGGCGTGATCGGACCGCACCACCCGTCGGGCTTCACGGACTGGACCGACGGTGCGGGCTCGGGTTCAGACGCCGACTCGGGCTCCCCCTCGCGGACCGGAGCGCAGGCGTGAAGATCATGACGGCCCTGTTCGGCCCCACCGACGTGGTCCACCGCGCGGAGGCGCTCAAGGAGGCCGGTGCGTCCGGGGTGTTCACCTTCGAGGGCCCGCACGACGTGTTCACCCCCTGGTGCTGGCCTCTCAGGTCCCCGGGCTGGACGTGATGTCCAACGTCGCGATCGGGTTCCCCCGCAACCCCATCCAGCTGGCGCACCAGGCCAACGATCTGCAGCTGCTCAGCGAGGGCCGGTTCGTCCTGGGCCTGGGCACGCAGGTGCGGGCGCAGATCGAGAAACGTTACGGGGCCGAGTTCGACCGTCCCGTCGAGCGGATGAGGGAGCTGGTGGGGGCGCTGCGGGCCATCTTCGCCACCTGGGCCACCGGCGAGCGCCTGGACTTCCGCGGAGAGTACTACCGACACACCCTCATGACCCCCACCTTCGTCCCCGGGCCCAACCCGTACGGTCCGCCGCCCATCTACCTGGGCGCGCTCGGGCCGCGGCTGACCCGGGCCACCGCGGAGGTGGCCGACGGCCTGCTGGTGATGCCGTTCGGGTCGAAGAAGTTCCTCCACGAGGCCACGATGCCGGCCGTGCGCGCCGGGCTGGCCGCCGCCGGTCGCAGCGAGGAGGACTTCGAGGTGGTGCCCGAGGTGATCGTGTCCGTGGCCACCGGGGCCGAGGACGACCACGTGTCCACGCGCCGCCTGCTGGCGTTCTACGGATCCACGCCG
Organism: Dietzia sp. CW19; assembly: GCF_014145265.1. Taxonomy (NCBI): domain Bacteria; kingdom Bacillati; phylum Actinomycetota; class Actinomycetes; order Mycobacteriales; family Dietziaceae; genus Dietzia; species Dietzia sp. CW19. Next base: position 19,823 of record NZ_JAALEE010000167.1, read on the forward strand.
GCGTACAAACCCGTGCTCGACGCCCACGGGTGGGGCGACCTCCAGCCGGAGCTGAACACCATGTCCAAGCAGGGCCGCTGGCAGGAGATGACGTCGTTGATCAGCGACGACATCCTGCACACCATCGCCGCGTGTGGCTCCCCTGCCGAGGTGGCCGCGCACATCCGCGACCGCGTCGACGGGGTGTCGGACCGCCTCTGCCTCTACCAGACGGGACCCATCGCCACCGATGCGCTGGCCGAGATCGTCGAGTCGCTGGGAGGCGACCGATGACCCCGACGGTGGTCGAGTTCGATGAGGTCGCCGACGATCGCTACGGGGGGAAGGCCGCGGGCCTGGCCGAACTCCGGCGCCTCGGCCTGGACGTTCCCCGGGGGTTCGTGATCGCGGACGCGTCGGATGACCTCGTCGTCGTCGACCTCTCCCGGTGGTTCGACCGCATGGCCGACGCCGGCGCGGCGCCGGTGGCCGTGCGGTCCTCGGCGGCCGGAGAGGACGGTGAGGACCACTCGTTCGCCGGCCAGTACGACACGGTGCTGGGCGTGGACTCCGCGGCGCGCTTCGTCGACGCCGTGCGCACGTGCGTGGCCTCGGTGGACTCCGGCC
>NZ_JAALEE010000168.1:0-5173 GCF_014145265.1 Dietzia sp. CW19
CGGCGGTCGCGCTGGGCCTGCGCCGCTGCCCGGGACCGCAGCACCAGGATCGCGCCGACCGCGCTGACCGCCATACCGACAGCCGCGAGAAGAGTGATCGGCACCCCGAACATCAGCCACACCCACACCATGGTGGTGGGCGGGGTGAGGTAGAGCAGGACGCTGGCCACCGTGGCGCCCCTGGTGCGGGTGACGAACACGTAGAGGACGTACCCGCAGAGCGTGGAGAGGAACACCAGCCAGGCCACCGCCACCCAGAACTCGGGCTCGGCCGGCACCGCGCCCTGCCCGGCCAGCAGCATCGCGGCGACCAGGGCCACCGCCGCGACGACCGACTGCATGGTGATGGACTGGAGGAGGGTCTCCGTGGGCCTGAGACGCTGGGTGAGGACCGTCCCCGTGGCCAGACTCAGCATCCCGGCCACCGGGAACAGGTAGGCCCACCACGGGGCACTGCCGGCACCCAGGCCGCCCGAGACCACCACCACGACGCCCGCCATTCCGAGCAGCATGCCGATCCACATGACCGGTGTGGTCCGTTCCCCGAGGAACCTGCCCGCGACCGTCGCCACGAGTAGTGGCTGCAGCGCCGCGATCAGCGCCGCCGTCCCGCCGTCGACGCCGCGGGCGACACCCTCGAAGATCATGAACAGGAACACGGCCTGACTGAACAGACCCAGCACCGCCTGCCGCGCCCACGCCCTCCGGTCGGTCAACCGCACGCGGAGCACGAGGCAGACCGAGAGCAGCAGGAGCCCGAGGATCGAGAACCGCCAGCCGAGCAGCTGCAGCGAGGTCCCACCGGTCCGGGTCCCGAGCTCCGCGCCGACGTAGCCCGAACTCCACATGATCACCAGTGCCACCGACGCCAGATGGCCGGCGTTGCGGCGGAGCGCATCTCGAGCGGGCTGGGACATCGGCACAGCCTACGAAGCGGCCGGTCTCGTCGTCGTCGTACCGTCGGCCCCACCCCCGACCCCCGCGCACGACATCCGGCGGCGGGGGCGACGGCGGGCGGGCATTCCCCCACGCCGACGATCACCGTTCCGGCCTCGAGCCGGGTGCCTGTGCGGCGCACTCTTCCCATACTGTGTGCCACACAGTACCGTGTGAGGCATGAGCGACGGAGTGGACGCGGTGCTGGGGACCCACCTGCAGGAGCTCCGGCGCGGCTCGGTGGTGCTGGCGAGCCTGCTGGCCTGCATGCGACCGCGCTACGGGTACGCCCTGCTCACCACGTTGGCCGAGGCCGGGATCTCGACCGAGGCCAACACCCTCTACCCACTGCTGCGCCGCCTGGAGGGTCAGGGGCTGCTCACCTCCACGTGGCGGACGGAGGAACCCCGACCCCGCAAGTACTACGAGACCACCGCGCTCGGTGCCCAGACCGCCGAGCTGCTCCACTCCGAATGGCAGGCGCTGGGCGCCTCCTACACCGATCTGCGGAAGGCGGAGACGTGATGTCCACACTGACCGATCGCTACATCGCCGAGGTGGTCCGGCGGCTGCCGGGCAGCACGAGCGACGACATCTCCGCCGAGATCGCCGCGACCATCGACGACATGGTCGCGGCCGAGCTCGACCGGCACGGCGACGGCGCCGCGGCTCCCGACCCCGACTCGATCGAGCGCGCCGTGCTCGGTCGGCTCGGTGACCCCGCCGCGCTGGCGCGTCGCTACTCGGGCGCACGGCACTACCTCATAGGGCCCGAGGTCTACCCGGCGTGGCTGCGTGTCCTGCGCTGGCTCATGCCGATCGTCGGCGCCCTGGCGGCGCTCACGAGCGCGATCGTCTACGTGGTGACGGCCCCGCAGGCCGAACTGGGCGGCCTCATCGGTGAGGTCGTCAGCGGGGTGGTGTCCGCCCTGCTGTGGGCGTTCGCGGCCTGGACCCTGCTCGTGGTGATCGTCGAGCGGACCACGCCCGAGGGGGGCCGCAACCTCTTCACCACGTCGACCGCGTGGGACCCGTCGGAACTCGACCATCCGCGGGTCCGGCCGGACACCCGCATCGACGCGATCGTCTCGTTGAGCCTCCTCGCGCTGCTCGCCGCCGTGCCCTTCGTGCCGTCGACGTTCCTCTACATCGGACACCTCAACGGCGGCGAGACGGTGGTGAACCCGGACATCCCCACCGTCTGGCTCGCGGGCTACCTGGCCCTGATCGGGGTGCTGGCGCTGGTGCAGATCCGGCGCCTGGCCCGCCCGGGCAGGTCCCGGCGGCGACTGGCCGTCGAGGTGGTCACCGACATCGTGTTCGGCGCCTTCCTCACGATCCTGGTCCTGACCCAGGAGTCGGTGATCCACCCCGACCTCGTCTCGGCCGACGGGGACGAGCTGCCGGCCGCGGCGATCCGATGGAGTGTCGTCGCGACCGTCTGGGTGATCGTGATCTGGGACCAGGTCGAGACCCTCCGGGCGCATCGGCGGGACACGGCCGCGACCCGGTGAGTCGTGGGCGGGGGGACGAACGACCAACGCCCCCGTCCGCGTGGACGAGGGCGTTGCCGGTACCGCTGCTGTGCGCCCGAAGGGACTCGAACCCCTAACCTCTTGATCCGTAGTCAAGTGCTCTATCCATTGAGCTACGGGCGCATTATTCATCTGTCGTGCCAGTTCAACCGGTCACCCGGTGCTCCGGCATGGCGGAGGCGAGAGGATTTGAACCTCCGGTCCCCTTTAAGGAGGACAACTCATTAGCAGTGAGTCCCATTCGGCCGCTCTGGCACGCCTCCTGGAGGCTCTGCTGAGCCAACGAGGGATAACAGTACACACCGGTCGGCGCGGTGCGCAAAACGGCCGGACACCCCGGCGTCATCCGGTGGTCCTACTCTGTACGCATGTCCCCCGACGTGCGCAGCGACCTCGACGCCATCCCCTCCTACGTCCCCGGCGCCACCGTCCCGGGAGCGGTCAAACTGGCCTCCAACGAGACCACCGCGGGACCGCTGCCGAGCGTGGCGGCCGCCATCGTGGACGCCGCGGCCGGGGTGAACCGCTACCCGGACATCACCGCCGGAGCGCTGGTGTCCCGGTTGGCGGAGTTCCTCGGGATCCCGTCGCGCAACATCACCGCGGGCTGCGGCTCGGTGGCGCTGTGCCAGCAGCTCGTCCAGGCGGTGTGCGCACCCGGGGACGAGGTCCTCTACGGCTGGAGATCGTTCGAGGCCTACCCCATCATCGCGCGCATCGCGCACGCCGTCCCCGTCCCGGTCCCGAACCGGGCCGACGGCACCCTGGACCTCGAGGCGATCGCCGACGCCGTGACCGACCGGACCCGGCTGATCTTCGTCTGCACCCCCAACAACCCCACCGGGCCGGCGGTCTCCCACGCCGAGCTCACCGCGTTCCTCGACCGCGTTCCGGAGCGGGTCACGGTGGCGCTGGACGAGGCGTACTACGAGTACCTCCGATCCGACGACCCGGTCGACGGCGTGGCCGAGTCCATGGCCAGGCCCAACGTCGTGGCACTGCGTACGTTCTCCAAGGCGTACGGCCTGGCGGGGCTGCGCGTGGGCTACCTGACCGGGCCGGCGGACCTGATCACATCCGTGGGGAAGATGGTCGTCCCGTTCTCGGTGAGCTCGCTCGCCCAGGCCGCCGGGATCGCCTGCCTCGACGCGGGCGACGAGCTCCGCGCCCGCACGGATGCGGTGGTGGCCGAACGCACGAGGGTCCGGGACGCGCTGATCGATCTCGGCCATGCCGTGCCGGAGAGCCAGGCCAACTTCGTGTGGCTGCCGCTCGGTGACGCCGCGGCCGAATTCGACTCGCACTGCCGCGACCACCTCGTCGTCACCAGGTGCTTCGCCGGCCACGGGGTGCGGGTGACGATCGGCGACCCGGTCGAGAACGACCGCCTCCTGGACGCCGCACGCGCTTTTGTGACCGGAACGTGACTGTTCCGGCGGGCTCCCGTGACCTCACACCGGCACAGTGGGCAAGGTTCGCGTGCGCAGAGCGGTGCTCCCGCTGGTGATCACGCGTGCCCGCGACGGATCGACACCGAAGGACATCGAAGGAGCCGGATGAGACAGCAGAGTTCATGGGACGACATGAACTCCTCGCTGGTCGGCACCCGCGTATGGTCCGGCTCACCATCCCCGGCGGACCACCACGGACCGGGCTCCCCCTCGCTCCGCCGGACCGCGATCGTCACGCTGGTGATCGTGGCCATCGGCGCCCTGGTCCTCACCCTCGCCGCCACCCCGCTCGCCGGTGCCCGCACCGGCGAGTCCGGCCGACCCTGGACGCCCTCGGAGGAGACGCAGTCGGTGCGCATCCTCGGCATCGGCGAGTTCTCCGGTGCGTTGACCCGGCCGGTGGGGTTCCAGGGCCAGCTCCGGGACGGCTCGGGAAACGTTCGGCCGGCGGGCGGTGGGGCCCACCTTGCCGCCACGGTGGGCAAGCTGCGCGACCAGGCCGGTGACGCGATGCTGCTGGCCACCGGTGACTCGATCGGTGGGACCGCTCCGGAGGCGGCGCTGCTGGGCGACCGGCCGACGATCGAGTTCTTCAACCGTCTCGGCGTGGACGGCGCCGGAGTCGGGAGGCGCGAGCTCGAGAAGGGGGCCGACCACGTCCGCTCCCTGGTCCGTCCGGGGTGCCGCACCGAGCAGGACTGCCGGGTGGACCCGCCCCTGCCACCGTTCCGCGGCGCGGCCTTCCCGTTCCTGGCCTCCAACGTCGTCCCCTCCCCCGACGCGGCTCCCACCTTCCCGTTCGCGATCCACCGCATCGGCGACGTCCGCGTGGGGGTCGTGGCCGTCACCCTCCCCTCCGACAGCGCCCCGGAGACGACGACCCGGCTCGCCGACCCGGTCAAGGCGGTCAACGAGACCGTGGAGGCGCTGCAGTTCCTCGGCGTGGAGGCGATCGTGGGCCTGGTGCAGTCCACCACCGTGCACGGCAACCTCGATCCCGGCGCCTGCCCCGACGAACTCACCGAGCTGGACCTGGTCAAGCGCCTGGACCCCGCCGTCGACGCGCTGATCGTCGGCGCCTCGGGCGGTCCCGCGACCTGCCGGGTGCGGGACGCGGAGAACGACGAGCGGGTGGTGGTGGCGCCCGCGTCCCACGGTCGGTCGGTCACCGTCGTCGACCTCGCCGTCGACCCCGCCACCGGCGACGTGATCCGCCCGCAGACCTCGGCGTTCAACCAGACGGTGAACCTC
>NZ_JAALEE010000169.1:0-2536 GCF_014145265.1 Dietzia sp. CW19
AGCCGCCACCACGCGGCCCCGTCCCAGCCGTACAGGAAGCCCAGGTAGAGGCCCTTGGACCGGGCGTGCTCGACCCCGCGTCGCCACCACCCCGGGGCGTCGCCGACGAGGTCCGTCCCGGCCTCTCCGGCACGCCCGCTGCCCTCCGTGAGGGAGAACTCGTGGTGCCAGCCGGCCAGGAGAGCGCGCCCCTCGCCGGGCCGGACGAGGGCCATCCACATCCCTTCCGCGCCGACCCAGTGCAGGGCCGAAGGTGTGGGCGGGGAGTGTTCCAGGCCCACCGCGGCGCGCACGGCGGCGTCCACGGCGAGGAGGGAGGCGATGTCGTCGGGCGTCGAGTCCAGGTCCACGGGGAGCAGGGCCATGGGCTCACGGTAGCCGGTGACCGCCACGGCGAGGTGACGATCGCGGTGAACGTCCGGCGACCCCTCGGTGTCCGGCCTCGGTCTTCGTTCGCCGGTCCGGCTGCGGCGACACCTGTCGACTCCTACGGTGTCACCATGGACAGTGTGACCACAGACGACGGCGTTCCCTCCGGCCCACGGCTACCCGGCCTGGTGCAGGCCCTGCTCACACTGTCGGCCCCCGCAGCCGTCTTCCCGGCGGCCGCCAGACGGTACGGGGTGCCGTTCAAGCTCGACCTGATGCCCAGGGGGCGGACGGTGGTCGCCGTCGCCGATCCCGCGGACGTCAAGGACGTCTTCGCCGGCTCGCCGTCGGTCTTCCACGCGGGCAAGGGCAACGAACTGCTGCGTCCGCTGTTGGGGGAGCACTCTCTCCTCCTCCAGGACGGCGACGAGCACGCGCGCGCCCGCCGGCTCCTCGCGCCGGCGTTCGGGCGCCGCGAGATCGAGGGGTACCGCTCGCTGGTCGAGCAGGTCACGACCGAGCAGTTGGATCGCTGGCCGCGATCGGGCCGGGTCCGTGCCCACATCCTGTTCAACGAGCTCACGCTCGAGGTGATCCTGCGCGTGGTCTTCGGGGTGACGGACTCGGCCCGTCTCGACCGGATCAGGCCGATCGTGGCGCGGGCGGTGGACGCCGGGCCGGTGGTGATGATCGGAATGGGCATCATGCCGCTGCGCCGGTTCCGGCCGTGGAGCCGACAGGTCCGGGACCTCGCGACGATCCACGCCTTCCTCGGTGAGGAGATCGAGGCGACCCGCCGGGACCCGGCGCTGTCCGGGCGGCGAGATCTGCTGGCGCTGCTGGTGCGGGCGTCCGCCCAGGACGCCCAGGGGTTGTCCGATCAGGAACTGCGCGACCAGCTGATGACCCTGGTGGCCGCCGGACACGAGACCACCGCCACCGCCATGGCGTGGTCGGTGCTCGAGCTGGCCCGGCACCCCGGGATCCAGGACCGCTGCGTGTCCGAGATCGCCGCCGGCGGCACGGAATACCTCGACGCCGTGCTCAAGGAGTCCCTGCGACTGCACCCCGTGGTCCCGATGGTGATGCGGGAGCTGCAGGAGCCCGCCACCGTCGGCGGCCGCACCTACCCGCGGGGGATGACCATCTCGCCGTCGATCATCCTGGCCCACCGCGCGCCGGCCGCCTACCCCGCGCCCAAGGAGTTCGACCCCGGCCGATTCCTCGGCGACGTCCCGACCCCCACCACCTGGCTGCCCTTCGGCGGCGGCGCCCGCCGGTGCATCGGTGCGTCCTTCGCGATGATGGAGGGCGAGGTGATCCTCCGGCAGGTGTTGGAGCGCTACCGGCTCGACCGCGTGGGCAGTGGCCACGAGTGGCCCAGGGCGCGGAACGTGACGCTGTATCCCTGGCGACGCGCACGGGTGGAGCTGCGACCGAGGTGACGCAGGGTCGCCGCGACGGGCCGGTGATGTGCGTTTCGGTGGAGATTTTCATACCGTAGGAGGGGTGAACGCTTCCCAGTCGCCCTCGCCGCAGGTCGAAGCGCCTCGCGCCTCGGCTCCCCGCATGTACACGTGGATCTCCGAGACCGGCAGGGTGATCGAGCAGGTGAGACTCGTCCGGAAGGGCGAGTCCTCCCGCGCCCGGGGCCGGATCGTCTCCGCCGCGCATCCCGACCACCAGGCGTTCACGCTGGAGTACCAGGTCGAGATCGGATCGGACCTGGCCCCTCACCGGGTGCAGCTGACCGTGTCCACCGAGGAGTACGAGCGCACCATCGACCTGGTCCGCGATGCCGAGGGCTCCTGGCTCCTGGACGACCCCTCCGACACCCGCTCCCGCGTGGGCGGCGACGGGGTGGTCGACGTGGACGTGACGTTCAGCGTGTTCTTCGCCAGCGTGATCAGCCGACGGCTCGGACTGCACTCGCAGCCCGGTTCGATCGAGCGGCGGGTGCTCTCGGTGGACTCCCTGACGCTCGACGTCACCGAGGACTCCGTCACCTTCTCCAGTGACGACGAGAAGGTCCACGGGATCACCGCCACCGCCGCCACGAGCGCGACCGTCGACCCCGACGGGTTCATCCTCGACGTCACCGGGCTCAGTCGGCGGGTCTGACCTCCCGCCCGGCGGCCCCGGCGGCGCGGAGGTCCGCGAGCCAGCC
>NZ_JAALEE010000170.1:0-11753 GCF_014145265.1 Dietzia sp. CW19
TCCCGCGGACCGCCCGCAGCCACCGTCGGTACCGAGCCGAGGGGCCGATCCCCGCGGACAGGTCGACCACCAGGTCCCGCCCCGTGGCTCCCCCGCCCACGATCTGCCGACACTCCGCGGTCAACCGGTCGACGTCCCGCTGGTCCGGGACGATCAGCAACACCTGCAGGCCCCTCCGCCTGACCGAGTCCGCCAGGGCGGCGAGTGCGCGCGCCCAGTCCCGTCCGGGCGGCACGGTCCAGACGGCCCGGGCCGGGACCCCCCCGGTCGCCGCGTCGAGGAACCGCGTCACCATCGGGTGGTCGGACCAGCCGACCGGGATCTCGACCGGGCCCTCCGTCACACCCAGCGGTGGTTCGCGGTCCGGCACCGATTTCTCGGCCGCGGCGTGCCGCGGGGGGATCGCCAGTCGCAGGACGTCCGAGCGCATGCCCACCCACCGTCGCGCGACCAGGTCGACCAGCCGGAGCAACTGCGGTGTGAGCACGGGCTCCGGCGAGACGACGCGCTCGAGCCACGCGAGCTCCCCGCGGTGATCCGTCTCGTCCGAGCGCTCCACGAGGTACCCGTCGACGAGGCGGCCGGCGAACCGCACGCGGACGCGGGTACCGGGTACCGCCTGGTCGGCCAGGGACTCCGGGACCAGGTAGTCGAACTCCCGGTCCAGATGCGGAACCCCGAGCAGGGGCAGGACCCGGGCCACGGGGGCCGTGGCCGCCGCGACCCGGGCCGCTGGGCGCGTCGTGGTCACGGTCTCGGATTCTCGCACCCCGCTCCGACAACCAGGACGGTCGTCAGTGCCCGACGGCCCGCTTGAGTTCGTCGACGCGGTCGGTCCTCTCCCAGGGGAGGTCCAGATCGGTCCGGCCGAAGTGACCGTAGGCGGCCGTCCCGGCGTAGATCGGACGCTTGAGGTCCAGGTCGCGGATGATCGCGCCGGGACGCAGGTCGAACACCTCGGTGACGGCCTCCTGCAGGGCCGCGATGTCGACCTTCTCGGTCCCGAACGCCTCGACGAACAGCCCGACCGGGGCGGCCTTGCCGATGGCGTAGGCGACCTGGACCTCGACCCGCTCGGCCAGGCCGGCGGCGACGATGTTCTTGGCGACCCACCGCATGGCGTACGCCGCGGAGCGGTCGACCTTGGACGGGTCCTTTCCGGAGAACGCGCCGCCACCGTGGCGGGCCATGCCGCCGTAGGTGTCGACGATGATCTTGCGTCCGGTCAGGCCGGCGTCGCCCATCGGGCCGCCGAGCACGAACCGTCCGGTCGGGTTGACCAGGAGGCGGAACTCGCCGGTCTCGATACCGGCCGCGGCCTCGGCGAGGACCGGCCCGATGACGTGCTCGGTGAGGTCGTCGCGCAGCGTCGTCTCCAGATCGATCTCGGGTGCGTGCTGCGTCGAGATGACGATCGTGTCCAGGCGTACCGCGCGGTCGCCGTCGTACTCGATGGTCACCTGGGTCTTGCCGTCCGGGCGCAGGTAGGCCAACGTGCCGTCCTTGCGGACCTCGGTCAGCCGGCGTGACAGGCGGTGTGCCAGAGCGATGGGCAGCGGCATGCGCTCAGGGGTGTCCGAGCACGCGTAACCGAACATCAGGCCCTGGTCGCCGGCGCCCTGTCGGGCGATCGCGTCCTCGACCGGGTCGGCGGAGGTCCGTGCCTCGTGCGACGTGTCCACGCCCTGGGCGATCTCGGGGGACTGCTGCCCGATCGAGATCGACACACCACAGGAGACGCCGTCGAAACCCTTGTCGGAGGAGTCGTATCCGATCTCCACGATCTTCTCGCGGATGAGCTGCGGGATCTCCACGTAGCCGCTCGTCTTGACCTCGCCGGCCACGTGCACCATCCCGGTGGTCACCATGGTCTCCACGGCGACACGGGCTTCGGGGTCCTGCGTCAGCATCGCGTCCAGGATGGCGTCCGAGATCGCGTCACAGATCTTGTCCGGATGCCCCTCGGTCACGGACTCGCTGGTGAACAGCCGACGTGCCTGCGTCACAGTGGTTCTCTCTTCCTGGTGCCGGATGCGTGTGATCGGTCGATCGCGTGGGGACAGACTAGTCGGTGCGGTCCGTGGTGGTTCGCGCGGATGGGGCCGCGGCCCGGGACACCACGGCGTCGAGGATCCGGCTGGCCAGGAGATCTTTGCTCGCCCTGTCCACCGGCGTCTCCCCGCCCGCGGCGTCCAGGATCCACCCGCCGTTGACGTCCTGCCCGAAAGTGGTGCCGCGACCGACCTCGTTGACGACGAGGAGGTCGCACCCCTTCCGGGCGAGCTTCGCCCGGCCGTGGTCGAGGACCGATCCCGAGGAGTCGCCGGTCTCGGCGGCGAACCCGACCAGGACGCAGTCCGCGGGGACGTCCCCGGACCCGCGGCCCGCGACGAGCTCGGCGAGGATGTCCGGATTGCGTTCCAACCGGATCTCGGCCGGTTCGGATCCGGTGCCCTTCTTGAGCTTGGAGGACGACACGTCCGTCGGGCGGAAGTCGGCCACCGCCGCGGCCTTGATGACCACGTCCGCCTCGGCCGCGGCGGCGAAGGTGGCGTCGCGTAGCTCGCGAGCGGAGTCGATGTGGATCGCCTCCACGGCCGCCGGCACCGGCAGGTCGGAGGAGGTCACGAGCGTGACCCTCGCTCCCCTCGCCGCCGCGACAGCGGCGATCGCGTGCCCCTGCTTCCCGGAACTGCGGTTGCCGAGGAACCGCACCGGATCGATCTCCTCGCGGGTACCACCGGACGTCACCACGACCCGCTTGCCGGCCAGATCCCACGGGAGGCCGCCGCCGTCGAGCAGCAGACTCGCGAGACGCGCGATATCGGCCGGCTCGGGCAGGCGGCCGGCGCCGGTGTCGGCCCCGGTGAGTCTCCCGGATGCGGGCGGCATGACGTGCACGCCGTCGCCCCGGAGGGTGTCGACGTTGCGCCTCGTCGCCGGGTGCTCCCACATCTCGGTGTGCATCGCCGGCGCGAGCAGCACGGGGCACCGCGCGGTCAGAAGAGTGGAGGTGAGCAGGTCGTCCGCGCGCCCGGAGGCGACCCGCGCGAGCAGATCGGCCGTCGCGGGGGCGACCACGACGAGGTCCGCCCGCTGCCCGAGGGCGACGTGGCGGACCGACGGCACGTCCGAGAACACCCCGGTGGAGACCGGGTTCCCCGACAGTGCCTCGAAGGTGGCGGACCCGACGAACCGCAGGGCCGCCTCGGTGGGGACCACGTCGACGTGGCACCCGGACTCCGTGAGGAGCCTGATCAGGCCACAGGCCTTGTAGGCGGCGATTCCGCCGCCGACCCCGACGACGACGCGCGTGCGCCGCACGTCGCCCCCGGAGTGGGTCACTCTCCCTCGGCGCAGTCGAGCAGGTCGGAATGGAGCTCGCGCAGCGCGATCGTCAGCGGCTTCTCATGCAGACCGGGGTCGACCAGGGGACCGACGTACTCGAGGATGCCCTCCTCGATCTGGTTGTAGTACGAGTTGATCTGCCGGGCGCGCTTGGCGGCGAAGATCACCAGGGCGTACTTGGAGGACGCCCGCTCGAGGAGCTCGTCGATCGGGGGGTTGGTGATGCCGATCGGGGTGTCGTACAACGGGGCTGCCGCTGCGGCTTCGATGGTGGCCACTATGGGTTCTCCTCTGGGTACAGCCTGGGTGGTGCTCTGGCCTGGGGTGGTGCTCTCGCGTCGGATTCGGCGTCAGTCTTGGCCGACCAGCAATGATACCAACTCGTCGACCGCGACCTCGAGTTCGTCGTTGACGACGACCTCGTCGAACTCCCCGCGGGCGTCCATCTCGACCTTCGCCGTCTCGAGCCTGCGGGTGACGACCTCGTGCGGCTCGGTACCCCGGCCGCGGAGACGGAGCTCGAGTTCCTCCCACGACGGCGGGGACAGGAACACGGTACGTCCCTCGGGGATGGACTCACGGATCTGCCGGACGCCGGCGAGGTCGACCTCGATGAGGACCGGCCGGCCCTCCTCGAGGGCGCGGCGGACCGGGTCGGCCGGGGTGCCCGAGAGCTGGAGGCCCCGGTGGATCTCGGCCCACTCGAGCATCCGTCCCTGGTCGACGGCCTCGCGGAACTCCTCGGTGCTGACGAAGTGGTAGTCGCGCCCGTCGACCTCCCCGGGACGCGGGTCCCGGGTGGTCATGGAGACGCTGAAGTAGAGGTCCGGAACGCGGTCACGCAGCCGTGCCACGACGGTTGACTTGCCGACGGCGGAGGGGCCGGCCAAGACGATCAGCCGGCCCCTCTTCGCCGTCGCTTCCGGGGACGAGACCCCGGATGACGGTGTGTTCATGCGTCGATCAGTCGACCGTGAAGTCGAACCGCTCGAGCAGTGCGCGGCGCTGGCGGTCTCCGAGACCACGCAGGCGACGCGTCGGTGCGATCTCCAGCTCGGTCATGATCTCCTGAGCCTTGACCTTACCGACCTTGGGCAGGGCCTCGAGCAGCGCCGAGACCTTCATCTTGCCGAGGATCTCGTCGCTCTCGGCATCCTTGAGCACCTGCTTGAGGTCGGTGCCACCACGCTTCAGGCGCTCCTTGAGCTCAGCCCGGGCGCGACGGGCGGCAGCCGCCTTCTCCAGAGCAGCTGCACGCTGCTCATCGGTCAACTGGGGAAGGGCCACAATTCCTCCGTCTCGTTCGTGTGTGTCTCATGACTCACGCGGGTGTCCACCGTAGGACATCCACGTGTGGTGTGCGGTGACCGACCCCGGCGCGTCCGCGGGCTGCGGCTCGTGCCGGGAGCGGGCGCTCCCTCGTGCTCACCGTACCCGGGCGATTCCGCCCCCCTCGCGGGAGACCGGCACGGCGTCGGGCCTGATGACCTCAGCAACAGTACGCGGCCGAATGGCCTCGTCGTCGCGCGGGGCCCGGCGTGGCACCCCGCCTGAACTGCGGATTGACGTGTGAGGTGAGGAGAAGACTAACGCCGGTCGCGTGCTCCCGCGAACCGAACCGCCCTAAATGGGGCGACCGGGTCACGGCGTCTGCTCCCGGCGACGTGGCCCCTGTGACGCCAGCCGTCCCGTGTGACGCCAGCACTCCGCCGGGGTGCCGGACCGCTCAGGCGGACCCGACGAAACGGTAGGTACGGGCCAGATCGCGGACCACCGCACGCATCGCCCCGACGTCCGGGCCCGACCGCAGGACGTGCCGGGAGACGTTGACGAGGGTGTGGGCCAACGCGGGCCCGGCGATCCTCCGGACGTCCGCGAGCGTCCCCCCCTGCTCCCCCACTCCCGGCATGAGGACCGGGCCGCGGAGACCGTCCAGTCGGGGCGGGTCGGCGACCGTCGCGCCCACGACGACACCGAACGGGCCCGGCGTGCCGGGCCCCGATGCGCCGTTCCGGTGGCCCACCTCGTCCACGACCGACTGCGCGACCGTTCCGGAGGGTCCCGTGGCCGCCTGCAGGCCCCCCGCCTCAGGGTTGGAGGTGCGGGCCAACACGAACAGCCCGCGGTTGTTCGCCGATGCGGTGTCGAAGGCGGCCTCGAGCGAGCCCACCCCCAGGTACGGGGACACGGTCAGGGCGTCGCAGGCCAGTGGTGAGTCCGCGGCCAACCAGGCCCGGGCGTACCCGGCCATGGTGGATCCGATGTCCCCGCGCTTGGCGTCCGCGATCGACAGCGCTCCCGACTCGGCGATCGACGTCAGGACCTCCTCGAGGACCGCGAAGCCCGCGGAACCGTGCTCCTCGAAGAACGCCACCTGGGGCTTGACCGCCGGCACGAGATCCCCGAACGCCTCCAGGGACCGGCGGGAGAACTCGCGGACCCCGGCGGCGTCCACTCCCAGCCCCCAGGACTCGAGGAGCGCCGGGTGGGGATCGATCCCCACGCAGAGGTTCCCGCGTGCGGAGACGGCGGACCGCAGCCGCGCACCGAACGGGTCTCGGGGTGCGCCCCCGGTCATCGGGCGGCGAACCCGCTGTGCAACTCCTGGAGGGGGCTCACCGTGACGTCACCGCGCCGGATGGCCTCGATGCCGTGCACCGCCGCCGTCGCGCCCTGGACGGTGGTGATACACGGGACCCTCCGGGTGATAGCGGCCGAGCGGATCTCGTGCCCGTCGGCGCGGGTCCCCCCGGTGGACGAGGCGATGTTGAGGATCAGGTCGACCTCGTCGGCGTTGATCCGGTCGACGATCGTCCGGACCGGGTCGCCCTGCTCATCGACCGGCCCTCCCCCGGCCTCGGTCAGCTTCGCCACGGTCTCGCACGCGATCCCGTAGCGCCGGAGCATGAGCGCGGTGCCCTCGGTGGCCAGGACCGTGAACCCGAGCGCGGCGAGGCGCTGTGCCGGGAACACCATGGACCGCTTGTCCCGGTTCGCGACCGAGACGAACACGGTCCCGGACGTCGGGAGGACGCCCTCGGCCGCGAGTTGGCCCTTGGCGAAGGCGACGGCGAAGTTGGGGCCGATGCCCATGACCTCACCGGTCGACTTCATCTCCGGGCTGAGCAGCGAGTCGACGGGGTTGCCCTCGGGGGTGCGGAAACGATTGAACGGGAGGACCGCCTCCTTGACGGCGACCGGCGCGTCCGCCGGGAGCGAACCGCCGTCCCGGTCGGACGGGAGGAGCCCCTCGGCCTTGAGGTCGGCGATCGTCTCACCCATCATGATGCGGGCACACGCCTTGGCGAGGTGCACGCCGGTCGCCTTGGAGACGAACGGCACGGTGCGGCTGGCGCGGGGGTTCGCCTCGAGCACGTACAGGACGTCGTCCTTGATCGCGTACTGGACGTTCATCAGTCCCTTGACGCCGATGCCGAACGCCAGTGCCTCACTGGAGCGGCGGACGCGGTCGATGTCGTCCTGCCCCAGGGTGATGGGCGGGAGGGCGCACGCGGAGTCCCCGGAGTGGATGCCGGCCTCCTCGATGTGCTCCATGACGCCACCCAGGTAGACCTCGGTGCCGTCGCACAACACGTCGACGTCGATCTCGACCGCGTCGTCGAGGAAGCGGTCGACCAGGACCGGGCGGTCCGGGCTGATCTCGGTGGCGCGCTCGATGTACGACCGCAGCGACGACTCGTCGTACACGATCTCCATCCCCCGCCCGCCCAGCACGTACGAGGGTCGGACGAGCACGGGGTAGCCGATGCGCGCCGCGATCTCCGTGGCCTCCGTGGCGTTGATGGCCGTCCCGAACGCGGGTGCGGGCAGACCGGCCCTCACCAGGACCTCGCCGAACTCGCGCCGGTCCTCAGCGAGGTCGATGGCCGACGGGCTGGTCCCCACGATCGGGACGCCGGCCTCCTCCAGCTGTGCCGCCAGGCCGAGCGGGGTCTGGCCGCCGAGCTGGACGAGGACTCCGGCGACGGTTCCCGACCCGGACTCGGCGTGGTAGACCTCCATGACGTCCTCGAACGTCAGCGGCTCGAAGTACAGACGGTCCGCCGTGTCGTAGTCGGTCGAGACGGTCTCCGGGTTGCAGTTGACCATCACGGTCTCGTACCCGGCCTCGGACAACGTGAGCGCGGCGTGGACGCACGAGTAGTCGAACTCGATGCCCTGCCCGATCCGGTTGGGTCCGGAGCCCAGGATGATGACCTTCTCGCGCTCCGTCTGGGCGGCGACCTCGGACTCGGCCGCGGGGTCGAGTTCGTAGGTCGAGTAGTGGTACGGGGTCTTGGCCTCGAACTCCGCGGCGCAGGTGTCGACGGTCTTGTAGACGGGCCGCACGCCGAGCCGGTGACGCAGACGCCGGACGCCCTCGGCGCCCGCGAACTCGGGCCGCAGAGCCGCGATCTGGGCGTCGGACAGGCCGTTGTGCTTCGCGCGGCGCAGCAGCGCCTCGTCGACCACCGGTGCGTCGACGATCTCCTGACGGAGCTCGACCAGCGCGGCGACCTCCTCGAGGAACCACGGGTCGATCCCCGAGGCCTCGTGGACCTGTTCGACGGTCGCGCCGAGGCGGAGCGCCAGCTCGACGTCGTACATCCGGCCCTCGGTCGGGCGCACGAGGTCCGCGAGGACGGCGTCGACGTCGGTCGACCGTCCGGGCGCGATCGTCTCGTCGGGCAGGGTCCAGAAGCCGGCCGCCTTGGTCTCCAGCGAGCGCATCACCTTGCCCAGCGCCTCGCGGTAGTTGCGGCCCAGGCTCATCGCCTCGCCCACCGACTTCATGGTGGTGGTGAGGGTGTCGTCGGCACCCGGGAACTTCTCGAACGCGAAGCGGGGGGCCTTGACCACCACGTAGTCCAGGGTCGGCTCGAAGCACGCCGGGGTCTCGCCGGTGATGTCGTTGGTGATCTCGTCGAGCGAGTAGCCGATGGCGAGCCGGGCGGCGATCTTGGCGATGGGGAACCCGGTGGCCTTGGAGGCCAGCGCCGAGGACCGTGAGACGCGCGGGTTCATCTCGATCACCACGAGGCGACCGTCGACGGGGTTGATGGCGAACTGGATGTTGCAACCGCCCGTGTCCACGCCGACTTCGCGGATGATCGCGATGCCGAGGTCGCGCATGTCTTGGTACTCGCGGTCCGTCAGGGTCATGGACGGTGCGACGGTGACGGAGTCGCCCGTGTGGACCCCGAGGGCATCGACGTTCTCGATCGAGCAGACCACGACGACGTTGTCCTTGTTGTCCCGCATGAGCTCGAGTTCGAACTCCTTCCACCCGAGGATCGACTCCTCGATGAGGACGTTCGCGGTGGGCGAGGCGGACAGCCCGCCGCCGGCGATCCGCTCGAGGTCCTCGGTCGTGTAGGCCAGGCCGGAGCCGAGCCCGCCCATGGTGAACGACGGGCGGACCACGACGGGCAGACCCAGTTCGGCGACGGTCGCGTGGACCTCGTCCATGGTGTGACAGACGGCGCTTCGCGCGGAGTCGCCTCCCACACTCGCGACGATGTCCTTGAAGGTCTGACGGTCCTCACCGCGGTTGATCGCGGGGATGTCGGCGCCTATCAGCTCCACGCCGTGCTTTGTCAGGATCCCCTGCGCGTCGAGTTGGATGGCGGCGTTGAGCGCGGTCTGGCCGCCCAGCGTGGCGAGGACGGCGTCGACGGGGTGTCCGTCGGCCGCCTCCTTGACGAAGATCTTGTCGATGTACTCGGGCGTGATCGGCTCGATGTAGGTGCTGTCGGCGAACTCGGGGTCGGTCATGATCGTGGCCGGGTTGGAGTTGACCAGCGTCACGCGCAGTCCCTCGGCGCGGAGCACCCGGCACGCCTGGGTGCCGGAGTAGTCGAACTCACAGGCCTGACCGATGACGATCGGGCCGGAACCGATCACGAGGACGTGGTTGATGTCTGTGCGGCGGGGCATCAGTTCGAGCCCTTTCTGGAGTCTGCGGAACCGTTGTCGGCGGCGTCACCGGTTGCTGAGTCGAGCAGGCTGACGAAGCGGTCGAAGAGGTCGGCGGCGTCACGGGGACCCGCCGCGGCCTCGGGGTGGTACTGGACGGAGAAGGCGGAACCGTCGGTGAGGGCGACCCCCTCGACGGTCCCGTCGTTCGCGCACACGTGCGTGACGGTGGCGGTACCCCAGGGTGTCTCCCAGGTCTCGGTCTCCGGGGCGCGGAGCGCGAACCCGTGGTTCTGGGAGGTGATGGCGACCCTCCCGGTCGCCTTCTCGACCACCGGGATGTTGATCCCGCGGTGGCCGAACCTCATCTTGTAGGTCTCGAGCCCGAGCGCCCTGCCCAGGATCTGGTTGCCGAAGCAGATCCCGAAGAACGGGATCCCCTGGCTCAGGACCTCTTTGGTCAGGTGCACGGCGGCGTCGGCGGTGGCCGGGTCCCCGGGGCCGTTGGACAGGAACACCCCGTCCACGTCGAGGTCGAGCACGTCCTGCAGGGTCGCGTCCGACGGGAGCACGTGGACCCGCACGCCGCGTGCGGTGAGCATGCGGGGGGTGTTGGTCTTGATGCCCAGGTCGAGCGCCGCCACGGAATGGCGTGCCCGCCCCTCGGGCTCCACGACGTAGGCGGTGTCGGTCGAGACGGCCTCGGCCAGTGACGCGCCGGCCATGGGTTCCTGGGCCCGGACGGTCGCGAGCATCGACTCGTCGTCCACCAGGTCCTCACCCGAGAAGATGCCGGCCTTCATCGCCCCGAGATCCCGGATGTGGCGGACGACCGCCCGGGTGTCCACCCCGGCGATCCCCACGATGCCCTGGGCGAGCATCTCGTCCTCGAGCGTGCGCTCGGACCGGTAATTGGAGGCACGGCGCGACAGGTCCCGGATCACCAGACCCGACACCCAGATCCGACCGCCGCCGTTCCGGCCGTCGAGCAGCGACTCACCGTCCTCGTCGTTCCACCCGGTGTTGCCGATCTGCGGAGCGGTGCTGACGACGATCTGCCGGTGGTAGGACGGGTCGGTGAGGGTCTCCTGGTACCCCGACATCCCCGTGGTGAAGACGGCCTCCCCGAGGGTGGTCCCGGTCGCCCCGAACGCCGTGCCGCGGTGGATGCGGCCGTCCTCGAGGACGAGGGCGGCGGGCGCGCGGCCCCCCGGTGCGACGGTGGTTTCGTTGTGCGGTGTCACTTGTTCTCCTCGGTGGTGGAGCGGGGGGTGTCCGGCCGGGTGGGCGGTGCGGCGTCGCCGCGCAGGGCCTCCCAGCGGGGGTACGAGTCCTTGTCGTCGGCCCGGAAGCCGGAGTCGATCAGGGTGGGGCCGTCGTGGCCGTCGACCTGCCATCGGGCGACGAGGATCCCGCCGCCGGGCACGGTCTTGTTGGCGAGGGCGGAGGCGCGTCGCACGTCCACCAGGTCGGCGCGGGGGATCCACACCGTGGCGTCGGCGAGGTCGAGCCGGAGTCCACCGGTGAACGCGGTGAGGGTGGCGGCCGAGCGGTGGCCGAGCGGTGCCCGGGCGATCCTCGCCTGCCAGTCACCCGCCACGGTGCTGCCGATGTACACGCCGGTCAGCGGTCCCAGCACCACGTCACCGGTCTCGGCGGGAACCTCCGGCAGCGTGTCGAAGAGGCCGGCCTGGGAGCGGCTGCGATTTCGCCAGCCCCATGCCATCAACCCGAGCAGGCCGAGGAAGACGACGATCACGCCCACCAGGGTCCAGACGTCCTGTGTCATGCGAGTACCTCTCCGTCGCGGCTGGTCATGCGGCCCCGGTATACGGTGCCCACGACCCGGGCGGCGAACGTCATCCCCTGGTAGGGGGTGTTGGCGGACAGACTTGCGAGTTCCTCCCCGACGACGGTCCACGGGGAGTCGGGATCGACGACGGCGAGGTTGGCGGGCTCCCCGACCTCGATCGGGCGCCCCTGGTCGGTGAGACCGGCGATCTCGGCGGGCCGCGTGCTCATGACGCGGGCCAGATCGCGCCAGCTCATCTCCCCCGACTCGACCAGGAGGGCCGCCACGATGGGCAACGCCGTCTCCAACCCGAGCATGCCCGGGCGGGCGGCCGCGAACTCGCAGCACTTCTCCTGGGCGGCGTGGGGGGCGTGGTCGGTGGCGACGCAGTCGATCACCCCCGAGACGAGCGCGTCACGCAGGGCGAGGGTGTCGTGGGCTTCGCGCAGTGGCGGGTTGACCCGGTAGACCCCGTCGTACGTCTCGAGCCTCGTGTCGTCGAGGAGCAGGTGGTGGGGGGTGACCTCCGCGGTGATCGAGATCCCCTGCGCCTTCGCCCACTTCAGCAGCTCGACCGTGCCCGTGGTGGAGGCGTGGCAGATGTGGACCCGCGCGCCGGCGTCCCGGGCCAGGATCGCGTCGCGCGCCACGATGGACTCCTCCGCCGAGCGCGGCCAGCCGGTGAGTCCGAGGCGGA
>NZ_JAALEE010000171.1:0-3813 GCF_014145265.1 Dietzia sp. CW19
GGCGGCCGAGGCCCGACCGGGCCAGTCCACGACGGGATCCGATGCCGGCCCTGCGACGAGGTCGTCGACGAGCTCGCCCAGCGCCTCGGCAGCCCCCGCCGCGATCTCGGTGGCCAGGGCGTCCACCGACTCGAAGTGCCGGTAGAACGCGGTGGGGACGATGCCCGCCTCGCGTGCGAGCTCGCGGACGACCAGGCCGGAGAATCCCCGCGTGGCCACCGCGTGGCGGCCCGCGGCAACGATGAGTGCACGTGTGTGCCGCTTCTGCTCCGCCCGGGTACCTGGTGTCGCCACGCCCGTGATGCTACCGCCTGAGGCCTGTATCCGCATGTGGGGAACCCCCCGTCGGAGTGTGACCCACGTGACAGCGGCGTGCCCCTTTCCATTTGAGAGAACGTATGTACACTCAAACTCGTCCGGTGGTCGAACCGGCCGGATACGCCCCCGTGGTGCAGCCGCGACCGTGAGGTCGGGACCGCACATCACGGCAGTAGGCCGCGTCCGACGGCGCACGACCACACCGACCACTACCTTCCGGAGTTCCTCATGACCGCCCCGACCATCAGCCGACTCTTCTCCCGCGGGATCACCCGCACCCTGCTCACCCCGCACCCGGTGGAGCACTACGTCCGCTCACTCGGAGTGAGCTGGTCCGACGACCCGACCGGCGCGACGGTCGTCGCCGTCGACCGGCCCGTCTCCGACGTCACCGTCATCACGCTCCGGCTCCCGGCCGGGGTCGACCGGCCCGCCCCCGGAGCCGCTCTCGAGATCGGCGTGGTGGTCGACGGCGTCGTCCACCGCCGTCACTACTCCCCGGTGGACTCCGCCGCGCGGTCCGACGGCCTGGCGACGATCGCCGTCCGCCGGCATCCGGGGGGCGTGGTCTCCGAACACCTGTGGTCCGAGGCCGCTCCCGGGATGCGACTGCTCCTCGGGAACCCCGTCGGGGAGGTCACCCTCCCGGACGCACGCCCGACCGACGTGCTGTTGGTCAGCGGCGGCAGCGGCATCACCCCGATGCTCTCCATCGCCTCCACCCTTGCCGGGGAGGGCCACTGCGGGGAGGGGGCCACCGGCCGTGTCGCGTGGCTCCACTACGCCCGCCGGGTCGAGGACGTGCCGTTCCGCGACCGGATCCGCGAACTCTCGCGCGCCGGTGTCGAGGTCCGGGTGGTCCCCACCGTGGCACCGGACCCGTCAGACACCTCGGGCCACCCGGACCCGTCAGTCACCTCCGACCCGTCGTCGCGGGACCTGGTCGGCCACCTGACAGAGGGCCACCTCGACGAGGTGGCACCGTGGCACTCCGACGCCACCGTCTTCCTCTGTGGACCCGACGGCCTGGCCGACGGCCTGTCGGACGGCCTCGGAGCGGAGCGCTACGGGGACGTCCTCCGCGAGCGCTTCACCGCCTCCAACGGACCCGTGCCCGAGGGCGACGGCGGGACCGTCACCCACGTCAGGAGCGGTGTCGCCGCCCACAACTCCGGCACCACGCTGCTGGAGGGCGCGGAGGCCGCGGGGCTGTCCCCGAAGCACGGCTGCCGGATGGGCATCTGCCACACCTGCACCGCCGTCCGGGTCTCCGGCGCGACCCGCGACCTCAGGACGGGCGAGGTCGACACCGAGCCCGGTTGCCTGGTCCAGATCTGTGTCTCCGCGCCCGTGGGCGACGTCGAGATCGAGCTCTAGACCCCCCGACACCGTCACAACCCGACCCGTACCCACCGGAACGACCGGAAGGACTCCCGTCATGACCCTCCTGCAGCTCCCCACCATCCGCTCCACGAAGCCCAAGACCTCCAAGCCGAAAGCCACCGCCCCCGAGCCCGTGGTCCTGTCCGCCGAGTCGGTGGAGATCATCGGCCGTGAACTCGACGCCATCCGCGACCGCGTGGTGGCCGACCTGGGCACCGCCGACCGCGACTACATCCTCCGGGTGGTCCGCATGCAGCGTCGACTCGAGCTGACCGGGCGCGCCCTGATGTTCCTCGGCTTCCTGCCGCCCGCGTGGCTCGCAGGGGTGGCCGCGCTGAGCGCCTCCAAGATCCTCGACAACATGGAGATCGGCCACAACGTCATGCACGGCCAGTACGACTGGATGCGCGACGACATGCTCCATTCGTCCAGCTTCGAGTGGGACAACGTGTGCCCGTCCGACCAGTGGCGGCACTCGCACAACTACATGCACCACACGCACACCAACATCCTCGATCTCGACCGCGACATCGGATACGGCATCCTGCGCATGGAGTACGAGCAGAAGTGGACCCCGCTGCGCCTGGGTAACCCGCTGTACGCGTTCGGACTCATGATGGCGTTCGAGTGGGGCGTCATGCTCCACGACCTGGAGTACGACAACGTGCTCAAGGGCAAGCGCAAGTGGTCGGACGTCAAGGGCCTGCTCGCCGGCTGGTGGGGCAAGATGCGAGGTCAGGTCGCCAAGGACTACATCGTCCACCCGGCACTCACCGGGCCGCTGTTCCCGCTCACCTTCGCCGGGAACCTCACCGCCAACCTCGTCCGCAACGTCTGGGCGTTCTCGGTGATCTTCTGCGGGCACTTCCCCTCCGGCGCCCAGGTCTTCACCCAGGAGGAGACGGCCGAGGAGACCCGTGGCGAGTGGTATGTGCGCCAGATGCTCGGCTCGGCCAACATCTCGGGCAGCCCGTTCATGCACCTGGCCACCGGCAACCTCTCGCACCAGATCGAGCACCACCTCTTCCCCGATCTGCCCGCTCACCGCTACCCGGAGATCGCCGAGGAGGTCCGGGCGATCTGCGAGGAGCACGGCCTTCCCTACACGACCGGCCCGTTGTGGAAGCAGGTGGCCAATGTCTGGTCCAAGATGTTCCGGTTGGCCCTGCCGCTGCCGCCCACCCCGGCGGACACGCCGGCCGTGCTCATCGAGCGCAGGAAGGTGACACCCGCGGCCTGAGCCGGGGTACCTTCGTGGACACCACTGACGAAGGGAGCGGATCCGATGAGCGACTTCGAGCGCAACAAGGACCAGGTCCAGGCAGGTGTCCAGGCGGGGGCGTCCCTCGTCGGCCGGATCGCCGTCATCATCACCGACGCGGTCGGTTCCATCGCCAAGGAGGTCGGCGACTTCGTCACCGACGGGATCGAGATGAGGGAGGCGGCCCGGGCCGCCCGCCTCGACGAGCGCAAGCGCTCCCCCGCGATCGACCTGGACGGTATCGAGGACGGCGACCTCAACGGTTGAGGCCGCTGGTGACCCGATGACCGTGGCCGGTGGGTCCTCCCCCCGGCCACGGTGGCAGGATCGCTCGATGTGACGATCATCGCCGCCGCGGACGGCTCCGCTCTCGGTAACCCCGGCCCGGCCGGATGGGCCTGGTACATCGACGAATCGCGGTGGCGATGCGGCGGTTGGACACGGGGCACCAACAACCAGGGAGAGCTCACCGCGGTCCTGGACCTTCTTCGTCAGACCGCGCACTCCCCCGAGCCGCTGCACATCCTGTGCGACTCGCAGTACGTCATCAACTCGGTGACAAAGTGGATGGCCGGGTGGAAGCGCAAGGGCTGGAAGAAGGCCGACGGGAAGCCCGTCCTCAACGTCGAGGTCATGAAGGCGCTCGACGAGGCGATGAAGGGCCGCGAGGTCACCTTCGAGTGGGTCAAGGGTCACGCAGGACACGAGCTCAACGAGAAGGCGGACGTCCTGGCGAACGGGGCCGCCAAGGCCTGGGCGTCGGGTCGGGAGCCCGCGTCCGGCCCCGGGTTCCCGGGAGCTCGGTCGGTCGGTGCGGGTGGCGACCCGGCCGTCCCCCCCGCCGTCAACGG
>NZ_JAALEE010000172.1:0-4076 GCF_014145265.1 Dietzia sp. CW19
GGCTCGCCGGCGACGATCATCGCCGCGGGCATGGCGCTGTCGTTCTTCAATCTCGGCGCGTGGGGCGCGTTGTATGCGATCGGCCCCGAGCTGTACCCCACCACCACCCGCGGGTCCGGCACCGGCGCGGCGGCGGCGTTCGGGCGGATCGCTTCGATCATCGCGCCGCTGCTCGTCCCGGTGATGCTGGGCGCCGGCGGTACAGCGGTGGTCTTTGGGGTGTTCGCGGCGGCCTTCGTCGTGGCGGCGCTGGCCGCCTTCACCCTTCCGGAACGCAAGGGCGTCGCGCTCGAGGAGACCTGACCCGCCTCGCGGCCCGTCGGCCGACCGAGGCGCGGATGCGGCAGCGGGCCGCGGATGTGACGATGACGCGGTGACCCCTCGCGTGATCGGTGCGCTCGTCTCCGTGCTCGGCCTGCTCGTCGTGCTCGGGGGGATCCTGCTGGGCAGCATCGGGGTGGCCACGGGCGGGTGGATCCAACGGGTGGACTGCGGCACCTACTTCAGCCCCGACTACCGCGAGGCCCGGGACAAGGACAGCGCCCTCACCTCGTTGAGCTGGGCGGACCTCCTCCGGGGCGAGCGCCCCCAGCCGAGTTCGGAGGCGCAGGAGGCCTGTGACTCCGCCCTCGCCCAACGCAGGGTCCCCGTACTGGCATCGCTGGGCGTGGGGGCGACGATCGTGGCGGTCGGACTCGGTCTGGGAGTGTTCCCCGCGGTGGCGGCCCTCGGGAGGAGAGAGGGCGACGGCGGGCCGGGGACCGCGCACGGGCCGGGGACCGGGCACGGGCCGGGGACCGGGCACGGTCCGGGCAACCCCGCCGGGTAGAACCGTGGACGGCGGGACCCGGTCGAAGGGGTCAGTCCCGCGTCTCGCGCCCGTCGCCCAGCTCGCGGATCCGCTCGGTGGCCGCGCGGAGGCGTTCCTTGCGCGCCTCGTCGTCGGACTCCTTGAGCTCCTCGTAGAGCTCCTCGTCCGAGTCGGTGAACTGCAGGATGGCGCGCGGAACCCCCAGGGTCAGGACCAGCGACGGCCAGACGATCCACGCGTAATCCCAGCCCACCACGAACTGGAGTACGAGGAACGCCACGAGCGTCGCCCCCAGGACCAACCCGTCGAGCGTCTCCACCGTCTTGCCCCGTTTGCGGAGATCCTGGAGCTCGCGATCCGGGTCCGATGCCGCCGGCGCCGACGACGAGGTGCGCACCAGCTCGCCACCCGCCGCCGTGGCCGACTGGACGATCATGCCGTCGACGCTGGTCAGGGGCATTCCGCCCGGGAGATCGCTGAACGACCCGCGCAGCTGGCCCAGGGTGCGGGCCGCTGCGATGTCGCCCGAACGGGAGTGGAACTCCGGGTCGTCGAGGCGCCCCGCGGCATAGTGGTCGCCCAGCGCGGTGAGGGCGTGCAGACGCTCGGAGTCCGAGAGCAACAGATCATCGGGATCGGTCATGTGTCCAGGCTATGAGGGGACGCCTCCGACCGCCATAGGTGATCGCACCCATCCGCTGTCATTTCCGGCAGCGTGTCACATCCGGTGACGCTGGTGCGTCGAAGGGGTATGAGTACACATCAGAACGACCACGGACAGCGCAAACAGGTCAGCGCGGGCGCGATGGCGCCCATGCTGGCGCTCGAGGCCTACACCCGGGCCCGGGTCTCCCGCTCCGACAGTCACCTCATCAGGCTCCGCGTCTCGGCGGTGAACGAGTGCCGCTTCTGCACCGCCATGCACCGGCGCGACGCCCGTAAAGACGGCTGGGACGACGCCCGGATCGTGGCCGCCGAGGACTGGCCCGCCCACGCCGGTGAGCTGTCCGAGGGGGACCTCACGGTCCTGCGGTTCGCCGACGCGGTCACCCACATCCGCGGCGAGGACTCGGTCTCGGACGAGCTCTGGGACGACGTGGTCCGACACCGGGGCGAGGCGGGCACTGGACAGCTGCTGATGGAGGTCGTCACCATCAACGCATGGAACCGGATCGCAGTGGCCACCCGGAAGGATCCGGGCTCGCTCACGGGCGTGCGCCGGGAGGACATCGATCCCGTTCGCCCGAGGTGACGACGGCCGGTGCGCTCGCCGGACTCGACCGGGCCGCGGTGGACCGGGTCCGGGGGCGGCTCCTCGGGGTCGGGTACCGCATCACCGGGACGTGGGCCGACGCGGAGGACGCCGCCGACGAGGCCCTGGCCCGCCTGGTCGGTCTCGAGGCGGGATCGGCGCCCGACAACCCCGAGGCGTGGCTCACCACGGTCACCACGCGCCTGTGCCTGGACCGGCTGCGGCGACGCAGGCGGGAGGACTACGTGGGGGCGTGGCTCCCCGAACCCGTCGACACCGCCCTGTTGCCCTCGGAGCTGGCCGAGCAGCGCGACGACCTGCGGATCGCCGTCCTGCTGGCCTACGAGCAGCTCGGCCCCGAGGAGCGCGCGGCCTTCGTTTTGCGCGAGGCCTACTCCCTGCCCTACGCCGAGATCGCCGGCGCACTGGACGCGGCCGTGCCCACGGTCCGTCAGTGGGTGAGCCGGGCGAGGCGCAGATTGGACACCGACCTGCGTCCGCCGGAGCGTGCACCGGATGCGGTGATCTCTCGGCTTGTCGAGGCCGTCCTGGCCGGTGACCTCCAGCAGACGATCGAGGTGCTCACCGCGGACGCCCGGGTGGTCTCGGACAGCGACGGGAAGGTCAACGCCGCCCGCAGGGACATCGTGGGGGCCCGCAAGTGTGCGTACTTCCTCATCAAGGCGGCGGAGCTGTCCGACGGCATGATCGCTCCGGTCGAGGTGAACGGGGAGTTCGCGCTGGCTGTGGTCTCCCGTGGGGTCGTCCGGGTGGCCCAGCTGGGTGTGGTCGACGGCCGCGTCACGCGGGTCTACTTCCACTCCAACCCGGCCAAACTCACGCGGCTCGCGTTGCCGGAGGGGTTCGAGCCGAGCGCGTGAGGCGGCAGCCCGGTCGGGGGCTACTCGGGCACCCACATGGCCATCTCGTTCCCGCCGGGCTCCCGGAAGTGGAACCGTCGGCCGCCCGGGAAGGAGAAGGGCTCGAGGGTCACCACGCCACCCGCGGCCTCGACCCGTCCGCGCGCCTCGGCCAGGTCGGCAACCAGGATCACCATCAGCGGTGCCGGTGACTGCTCGTCGTCGTCGCCCTGGATCCCCACCTCGATCCCGCCGCCGGTGAGGTCGGTGTACGACGTCCCGTACACGGTGGGCGACCAGCCGCACACGGTCGCCAGGAACTCGGCGGTCGCGGGCATCGACGTACTGGGGAATTCGACCATGGTGATCTGGTCCGGGGTCCTGTCCTGCATGCGCCCGACGGTACGGGCACCATGGGTGCGGCGGCGCGGTTTCGATCCCTCTACCCGGTTCTGGCTCCCCCGGTCCTCCTCGCCGCGACGGCCTGCGCGGGCGGGGCCGCACCGACCCCTGTGCCGTCCCCTCCGACGAGCACCGGCCCGATCGGCGCGGCGAACGTTCCGCTCGACACCACGATCGATGTCCCCGGCTCACGCGCGGCACTCGAGGCGGGACAGGCGGAGATCCGACGGGTCCTCGAGGGCAGGATCGGTGCGGACGGATGGAGGGAGGCGCGCGCGGCGCAGGAGGTCGCCTGTCCCAGTCGGAGCGACGCGGCCGGTGTCGGGGACGCCGGGATCGGCAAGTTCTACGCCCGCGAGATGCGTCACCCCGATGCCCTGGACCCCGCCGGGTGGGACCGGTCTCTGGAGGAGGTCCTGAACGCCGTCGAGCCGCACGGTTTCCGGCCCAGGCCCACCGACGAGGGACCGACGCGGCCCGGGATCCACTACGTCTACCTGGTCAACGACCACCGGGACGAGCTGACCCTGTCCACGCATCCGACGATCGGTACCGGCTACGGCGGGTTCGGCGTCTGCCACCCCTGGGGGGACTGACGGATCGTGGGCGGGGGCGGGACCGCCGGTGACGGGCCCGTCGCCCGAGCCTCTCGCCCGGCCCTCACGCCCGGGATCGTGTCCGCGCCAGGTCCCATCGTCCGAGGAGTGCGGTGGCGGCGGCGCCTGGATCGGGCGCGGTCATCACGGCCGAC
>NZ_JAALEE010000173.1:0-5368 GCF_014145265.1 Dietzia sp. CW19
TCCGCACACCTGCCTCTCGGCCGATGTGTGCGGAACGCTCTTGGCGAGGGGACCGGTTCGCTCAGATCGCCAGCGCCGACGTCACCTCGTGGGCGGCGGTGTCGTCGGAGGCGCCCGAGTGGGTGACCCGGCCCGACTCCACCACGTAGAACACGTCCGAGGCCCTCAGGGAGAACCCCACGTGCTGCTCGACCAGCAGCACGGACAGGTCGCCGCGCGAGGCCAGGTCCACGATGATCCGCTCGATCTCGGCCACGACATTGGGCTGGATGCCCTCGGTCGGCTCGTCCAGCACCAGCAGCCGCGGCTCGGTGATGAGCGCCCGGGCGATGGCCAGCTGCTGCCGCTGCCCACCGGAGAGCAACCCGGCCTTCCGATCCAGCAGCTCCTTGAGCGCCGGGAACAGGTCGAGCGACTCGTCGATGAGCGCCTTCCCCCGCTTGCGCCCGTCCGCCACGACCCGCAGGTTCTCGACGGTCGTGAGCTGGGTGAACGACTGCTGACCCTGGGGCACGTAGCCGATACCCAGCGCCACTCGGCCATGCGGTTTGAGTCCGGTGATGTCCTGGCCGTCGAAGGTGATCGTGCCGGCCTTGCACGGCAGCAGGCCGACGGCGGCCCGCAGCAGGGTCGTCTTTCCCGCCCCGTTGTGCCCGAGCACCGCGGCCACGCCCCCGGCGGGGACCTCCAGGTCCACCCCGTGGAGCACCTCGGACCCGCCGTACCCGGCGCGGACGCCGGACATCTGCAGTAGTGCGCTCATTCGTCTGACTCCATCTCGGGTTCGGTGCCGCTTTCCGGCTCGGTACCGCTTTCCGGCTCGGTATCGGTTTCCAGCTCGGTGCCGGTTTCCAGCTCGGTGCCGGTGGCGGCCGCGGTGCCCAGGTACACCTGCTGGACATTGGGGTCGGCCTGGATCTCGGCGACCGTGCCCTCGGCGAGGACCTTGCCGGCCGCGAGGACGGTGACCGAGGTGGCGAAGTCGCGCATGAAGTCCATGTCGTGCTCCACCACCACCACCGTGCGGTCGGCGGCGATGCGCTGGAGCAGTTCGCCGGTGGCCTTGCGCTCGTCCGCCCCCATGCCGGCGACGGGCTCGTCGAGGAGCATCACGTCGGAGTCCTGGACGAGCAGCATGCCGATCTCCAGCCACTGCTTCTGACCGTGGGCCAACACCCCGGCCTTGGTGCCGGCCAGGTGCTCGAGACCGATGGTCTCCAGCGCCTCGGAGACCACGGTCGCGCGGCCGCGGCGCCGCCGGAGCAGGGTCACCCATCCCCGACCGGAGCCGGCCGCGATGTCCAGGTTCTGCTCCACCGTGAGGTCCTCGAAGATACTGGCCGTCTGGAAGGTCCGTCCGATCCCCATGCGCGCGATCTTGTGGGTCTTCATCCCCAGCACCGGTTGCCCGGTCTTGTCGACCGTCCCCGTCGCCGGGACCAGCCCCGTGATCGCGTCGACGACGGTGGTCTTGCCCGCGCCGTTGGGTCCGATGAGGAACTTGAGGTCTCCCTGGATCAGCGTCAGGTCCACCCCGTCGACGGCACGGAACCCGTCGAACGAGACGGTCAGACCGCGGACCTCCAGGTAGGTCCGTCCCGTCGAGGCGCCGGCGCGGCCGCCTCCGGCCCCGGTCGAATCGGTGGCCACAGCGGTGGGGGTCATGGGGTCTCCTCCGTGTTGGATCCGGTGGATCCGGTGGTGGCGGGGGTCGCGGGGCCGGACCCGGTGGACCTGCGGCGCCGGCGGATGACGAACAGGCTGGCCAGGCCGCCGGGCAGGAAGCCCACGACGACGATGAAGAGCACACCCTGCAGGTAGGTCCACTGCGACGGGTAGGCCTCGGAGAAGGTCGTCTGTGCCCAGGCCACGCCGATCGCTCCCAGGACCGGGCCGAGCAGGGTGGCCCGGCCGCCGATCGCGACGCCGATGAGGAACGCGATCGACGGGGCGATGCCGATCGCCGAGGGCGAGATGATCCCGACGATCGGGACGAACAGCGCGCCGGCGATCCCGGCGGCGAAGGCGGCGACCGCGTACGCCAGGGACTTGACCAGCGCCGGGTCGTACCCCAGGAAGCGGACCCGCTCCTCCTGGTCGCGGACGGCCACGAGCAGCTCACCGAAGCGCGAGTGCATGAGCTGGCGCACCAGCAACACCACTCCGATGAGGGCGCCGCCGGTGATGAAGTACAGCATCTGGCGGTTGGCCGGATCCGACAGGGCGAAGCCGAAGAAGCCGGTGAACCGGTTGAGTCCGTTGGATCCGCCGAGCTCGGGGCGGCTGACCAGGAAGATCGCCGCGGCGGCCGCGAGGGCCTGGGACAGGATCGCGAAGTAGGCGCCCTTGACCTTGCGGTTGAACACCAGGTATCCGAACCCGAAGGCCAGCAGGGGTGGCAGGAGCAGGATCACCACGAGGGTGAAGATCGGCGAGGCGAACGGTTCCCAATACCCGGGCAGCGACCGCATCCCGGCGATCTGCATGAAGTCCGGCAGGGCGTCGGGACCGCCGCGGTCGCGGGCGTCGGCGAGCTTGAGGTACATCGCCATGGCGTACGCGCCGACGCCGAAGTACACGCCCTGGCCGAGCGTGAGCATGCCGCCCCGCCCCCACGCCAGCCCGATCCCACTGGCGACGATGCCGAAGCAGAAGAACTTGGCCAGCAGGTTGAGCCTGAACTCGCTCAACAGGACGGGTGCGACGCCGAAGATGAGGATCGCGGCGACGGCGAGCGCCACCCAGAACACCCAACGGGGTCGTTCGCCCTCGGTGGTCAGCGCGCCGGGCAGGGGCAGACGAGGTGGCCGTCCCCGACGACCCGCGGCCGGCTCGGCCGGGTCCGGGGTGGTGGTGCCGATGGTGGCGGTGTCGGTCATGCCAGGCTCCTGGTCTTGACGGCGAACAGCCCCTGCGGGCGGATCTGGAGGAAGACGATGATCGTCACGAAGACGAGCACCTTCGCCACGGAGGCGGTCGTGGAGTATTCGAAGAACGAGTTGAGGATCCCCAGCGCGAAGGCCGCGATGACGGCGCCCCTCAGCTGACCGAGGCCCCCGACCACCACCACGAGGAACGCGTCGATGAGGTAGGACTGCCCGATGGTGGGGCTCGTCGAACCGATGAGGGTCAGCGCCACGCCCGCCACCCCCGCGAGGCCGGAGCCGATGAAGAACGTGGTCAGGTCGCTGCGGCGTGAGTTGATGCCGGAGCTCTCGGCGAGGTCGCGGTTGAGGGTGACGGCCCGGATGCGCCGCCCCATCGGGGTGAACCGCATGGCCGCCATGAGTGCGGCGACGCACGCCACGGCCAGGAGGAAGATGAAGACCCGCGTGTACGGGACGGAGGCCCCGAGCAGGACCAGGTTCCCGCGGAGGAACGCGGGCACCTCGACGTTGACGGCGGGGGCTCCCCAGATGTCGCGCGCGATCTGTTGCAGCACCAGCCCGACGCCGAAGGTGACGAGCAGTGTGTCGAGCGGTCGGGCGTACAGCCGTCTGATGAGCAGCACCTCGAGGATCACCCCGAGCAACCCGCCCACCACGAACCCCGCCACGAGGGAGATTGCCAGCCCCGCACCGGAGGCGGCGACGAATTGTTGGATGACGTAGGCCGTGTAGCAGCCGGCCATGATGAACTCGCCGTGCGCCATGTTGATGACGCCCATCTGCCCGAAGGTCAGGGACAGGCCGAGCGCTGCGAGCAACAGGATCGAGCCGATGCTCAGTCCCGTCGCGAGTTGACCGATGATGACGTCCACACCGGCTCCTTTCTCCTGCGTGCACCCGCCCGCGGCGGCCCCGGTGACCGGGACCGCCGCGGGGGGCGGTGGACTCGGACTGGGTCAGTTACCGGACAGGTCGCCGGCCCAGTCGTAGCCCTCGAGGAAGGGGTCCGGCTCGATGGGCTCGCCCGAGCTCCACACCTCGTAGATCAGGCCGTCGGGGCGGATCTCCCCGACGAGTGCGGTCTTGGAGATGTGGTTGTTGTCCCCGTTGATCGTCACGGTGCCCTCCGGGGCGTCGAAGCTGACCCCGCCCGCGTTCTCCTGGATCTCGGCGACGTCGAAGCTGCCCGCCTTCTCGACCGTGTTCTTCCACAGGAACAGCGAGGTGTACGCGGCCTCCATGGGGTCGGAGGTGACCCTGTTCTCGCCGTACTTGGCCTTGAACGCCTCGACGAACGACGTGTTCTCCGGACTCTCGATGGTCTGGTAGTAGTTCCACGACGTGAGCTGGCCCTCGATATTGTCCGCGCCGATGCCCTGGACCTCTTCCTCGGCGATCGACACGCTCACCACCGGGGTGTCCTCGGCGGTGAGGCCGGCGTTGGTGTACTCGCGGAAGAAGGCCACGTTGGAGTCGCCGTTGAGGGTGTTGAACACGGCGTCCGGGTCGGCGGTGCGCACCTTGTTGACGATGGTGGAGAAGTCGGTGGACCCGAGCGGCGTGTAGTCCTCACCGAGGATCTCGACGTCGTTGGCCTCCGCCCACGCCTTGATCACGCGGTTGGCGGTCTGCGGGAAGACGTAGTCCGAACCGACGAGGTACATCGACCGGGCGCCCTGTTCCTTGAGGTACTCCAGCCCCGGGACGATCTGCTGGTTGGTGGTGGCGCCGGTGTAGAAGATGTTCTCCGACGCCTCGAGCCCCTCGTACTGGACGGGGTAGTAGAGCAGCGCGTTGTTGTCCTCGACCACCGGCAGCATGGCCTTGCGGGAGGACGAGGTCCAGCCACCGAAGATCGCGGCCACGCAGTCGCTGGTGATGAGCTTCTGCGCCTTCTCCGCGAACACGGCCGGGTCGGAGGCCCCGTCCTCGACCACGGTCTCGATCTGCTTGCCCATCACTCCGCCGTCGGCGTTGATCTGCTCCACGGCGAGCTCGACCGAGTCACGCACGGTCCTCTCGGAGATCGCCATGGTCCCCGAGAGGGAGTGCAGCGACCCGATCTTGATGGTGTCCCCGGAGGTGTCCACGCACGATTCCGCGGGGGCCGCGGCGGTGTCCGAGGTGCGGTTGCCGCAGGCGGTGAGGGCACCGGCCCCCAGAACCACGAGGGCGGCGGCGGCAGCAGTGCGTCTGGAGATGGATTTCACGCGGGTTCATCCTTGCCGTGTGCGGGCGGTCGGTGGCCCCCGCTTCTCGGGGATCGACGCTCGATGAACGCAAAGTTATGAGTTTCATGTGAGCCGCACGGTTCCACAGTGTTTCGTCTGTGTTGCCTCGATCCACCTGCAGTGAACCCTGGGTTTCTCAGCCCTTGCGCAGGTCCGGCGCCGGCGCCCCCAGCACCTGCTCACGCGCGGCGGACCACACCGCGCGCACTGCGGCCTCCACCGCCTCCGGGCTGCCGCCCACCACCCGGG
>NZ_JAALEE010000174.1:0-2260 GCF_014145265.1 Dietzia sp. CW19
GTCGCACAGAACGAGGCGCCGTGGATCCTGGTTCCGGGCAGCGCCGCGAAGAGGGTGCCGGGCAGCGCGTCCTGGGCCCGGATGGTGGCGCCGGTGAGCTCCGTGTGGGCTGCCGCCCTGTCGCCGAGGAGGCCGGCGCGCACCGCGTCCGCCAGCTGTGCCGCTGTCGTCATAGCCTGTCCTCGACCCGCCTCTCGTTGTCCGTGACCCCCCGTGAACCCACTACACGCTACCTTGCCGGTCGCGGGTCACTGCGCCTGCAGGATCAGGTCGGCTGCGGGGGCGGACGGCGGGATGTTGTCCCGGTTGACCAGCCAGGAGGCGATGTCGTGGAACAGCGGCGCGGCGGACGCCCCGAGGGTGCCGCGCTGGGGGGCGTCGAGCATGATCGAGATCACGTACCGCGGATCGTCGGCGGGCAGGATCCCGGAGAAGGTGATCCAGTACCGGGAGTTGGAGTAGCACGCACACGACGGGTCGATCTGCTGGGCCGTGCCGGTCTTACCGCTGATCTGGTACCCGGCCACCGCGGCCTGAGGGCCGGTTCCCGCCTGTGCTCCCGGCCCGGACTGGACCACCGAGCGGAACATGTCGCGCACCGTGCGAGCGGTCTGCTCACTCACCACCCGCTCGCCCTCCGGTCGCTCGGACGCATGGGTCTCACCGTCCGGGTCCACCCGCTCGGCGACGATCCGGGGCGGCACCCGGACCCCGTCGTTGGCGATCGTCTGATAGATGCCCGCCATCTGCAGGGTCGTCATGGACAACCCCTGGCCGATCGGCAGGTTGGCGAAGGTACCGCCCTGCCAGTTCTGCAGGTCGGGCACCAACCCGTCCGATTCACCGGCGAGTTCGATCCCGGAGCGCTGCCCCAACCCGAACTTCTCCAGGTACTCCGAGTACGGCTCCTTGCCGACCCGCTGGGCCAGCATGAGGGTCCCGACGTTGGAGGACTTCCCGAAGATGCCCGTGGTCGTGTACGGCGTGGGACCGTGCTGCCACGCATCGGAGACGGTCACCCCCTCCATGCTGATGCTCCCGTCGACGGAGTGGACCTCCCCGGGATCGGTCAGCCCGGCCTCGATCGCCGCGGCGGCGGTGATGATCTTCTGCACCGACCCGGGCTCGAACGGCGAGGTGATCGCCGGGTTACCGAGGTCGGCCCCGCGCTCGAGCTCGGCGCCGATCCCCACCGCGGGGTTGAAGGTGTTGTCGTTGGCCATCGCGCGGACCTCGCCGGTCCGGGCGTCCAACACGACCGCGGACGCGCTCTGCGCACCCGAGGAGTCCTTGGCGGACTGCACCGCCTTCTGGACGTGCCACTGCAGGTCCGCGTCCAGGGTCAGACGGATCGTGTCGCCGTCACGCGGTGCCGAGACGTTCCGCAGCGTCCCCGGGATCACCGTGTCGTCCTGGGCCCTGTCGAAGGTCTGTCGGCCGTCCTCGCCGTCGAGTTCGTCGTTGAAGGACGCCTCGATGCCCTGCAGGCCGATGAGCTTGCCGTCGTCGCTCTTCGACGTGGCTCCCACCACGTTGGCCGCGAGGGCTCCGCCCGGGTACTCGCGGATGTCCACACGCTCCGCGCCGATCATGGGGAACTTCCTGGTGATCGCGTTGGCCTGGGTCACGTCGACGTTGCGGACGAGGTAGGTGAAGCCACCCTGGGACGTGAGCTTGGCCTCGATCTCCTCGCGGTCCACCTTCTCCCCGAGCACGGACTCGAACTCGTCGCCGATCTCGTCGACCAGCTGGTCCCAGGTGGGTTTGGTGCGGTCCAGTTCCCTGCGCGCCTCGGCGTTGCGCTGCTCGACCAGTGGCTGGATGGACAGATCACGGGCTTCCCGGGTGAACGCGATCGGGTCGCCGTGCACATCGACGATCGCGCCACGGGTGGCGGGGAGCACCTGGTGGACCTGCCGTTGGCTCTCCGCCCGGGCCGCGAGTTCGGTGCCACCGATCGTCTGTACCCACAGCAGCTTGACCAGCGCGATCACCATGATCACCACGAAGGCGGAGCGCATCCACGTGAACCGCCGGTCCGTCGACGCCGCGGTGAGGACCCTGCCGGAGCGGGTGGGGGGCCGACCGTCACCCGACCGGCTGCCGCGAGGGGCCCCCGAGGGGACCCGCGGTCCCTGTCCCGGGTTGCGTCGATCGGTCATCGAGGGGCCTTTCGCAGATCGTGTCGTCAGTAGAGGGGGCCGGGCACCGGCGCGAGTGTCGCGGCGTCACCGCCCGGGGCGGGTGCGGGAACCGGGGG
>NZ_JAALEE010000175.1:0-1706 GCF_014145265.1 Dietzia sp. CW19
GCGCCACCGCTCGCGGCGCCGCCGGTCGCGTCGAGCCCGGCGCGGTCCCGGCCGTCGGGGATCCCCGGGGCATCGGAGTAGGCGGGGTCCAGACCCTCCGGGAGCGTGCGGGAGTCGGTGGCGGTGGGTTCGCCGAGGAAGATCCCCGTCCAGATCTTCAACATGGACAGAAGAGTGAGGATGCTGACCGCCACCGCGACGGCCGCGGCGACGATCTGGCCGGCGTCGAGAGCGGCGATGATCAGGCTGAGCTTGGCCACGAACCCGGAGAAGGGCGGGATCCCGGCCAGCGACATGGCGGAGGCGAAGAAGGCGACCGCGATGAGTGGTTCGGTCTTGGCGAGTCCGGAGAGTTGCCCCAGCCGCCGGGGACCGTAGCGCACCTCGATCGCGCCGATGGCCAGGAACAACGCGGCCTTGACGATCATGTGGTGCAGCAGATAGAAGATGCCGGCGGTGAGCCCCAGTGGGCCGAAAAGGGCGACCCCGAGCAGGATGTACCCGATCTGGCTGACCATGTGGAACGCGAGGATCGAGCGCGGGGCGGCCTCGCCCACCGCGCCGAGCACACCGATCAGCATGGTGGCCGAGAACACCACCACGCCCACCCAGAGGTAGCGCGGGTCCCCGTCGAAGATCACCGCGTAGATGCGGTAGATGGCGTAGATCGCGATCTTGGTGTGCAGGCCGGAGAACATCGCGGTCACGGCGGGGGACATCTTGGGGTAGGCCCGTGCAAGCCACCCGTGCACGGGGACGACGGCGGCCTTGATCGCGAGCGCGAAGAGCACCAGGGCGGTGGCCACGGCCACGCCGGTGTTCTCCGAGGCGGCCCCGTGGAGTTCGGCGATGTTGACGGTTCCCGTCAACCCGTAGATCAGGGCCACGCCGATCAGCAGGATGGTCGAGGCGAGCAGGTTGACCGAGATGTAGAGCCGCGAGGCCGCGACACCGGCCACGCTGGCCCGACCGGACCGGGTGATGATCATGAGCCCGTACGAGGGCAGGAGCATGACCTCGACAAAGACGAAGAAGTTGAACAGGTCCCCCGTAAGCAGGGCCCCGTTGACGCCGGCGGTCACGAGGAGCACCAACGGCGGGTAGAACCTCTTGAACGCCTCCCCGGCCGGGACCGCGAAAGCCGCGCACGTGAGCGTCAGCAGACTCGTCACCGTGAGCATGAGCGCCGAGAACATGTCCAGCACGAACGGGATGGCCACTCCGGGCGCCCACAGGGCGACCTGGTGCACCACGACCGAACCGTCCGACACCCACGCCACGGTGGCGATCGCCGCGACCAGTTGCACCACGAGGACGGCGAACAGGACAGTCAGGACCAGGCGTGTTCTCGAAGCGACGGCTATGAGCAGGCCCGCCGTGAGCAGCGGGATGGCGACGAACAGGGTGAGGACGGACTCCGGCATCATCGGTGGACACCTTCCGCGTCGTGGTTCGCCGGCTCGTCGGGCTCCGGGTCCTCCGGGTGTGCGCCCCCCGGGACCTCCGGGAGGAGGTCCAGGTGGTCGAGGTCGCCCACGTCGGTGTCGTCGTCGTCACCGCCGATCACCGCCAGCACCAGCAGGTAGATCGTGATGGCGAACGCGATGACGATGGCGGTGAGCACGAACGCCTGCGGCAGTCCGTCGGCGGTGAGCGCCGGGTCGGGGTCGGCCACCAGCGGGGCCTCGCGCCGCGACGCGCCGCCG
>NZ_JAALEE010000176.1:0-1708 GCF_014145265.1 Dietzia sp. CW19
GGCCTGCGATGTGGTGCGCGGGCAACGCGAGCAGCCAGCGCCCCGGCCCGCCGAGTAACGCGTCGGTGGCGGAGGCCGACGCGGCCAACGCGGCGGCGGACAGCATCGCTCCCTTGGGAGTGCCCGTCGAGCCGGAGGTGCTCACCACCAGAGCCGCCCGGTCGTCGATCGGTTCGTCGGGGTGCATGGCGCCGACGAGCAGACGCATCCGGGCGGGGTCGTCGGACGGGACGGGTAGCAGCGCGGGGCCACGGTCGGCCAGGAGCTGCTCGAACGTGGGGAACAGGGCGGTGACGGCCACGCCGCCGGGGACGGGCAGGGTGCGCAGGTCGCGGGTAACGGGCATGGACCGGACCGGCGCCGTCAGTAGTAGTAGGGGAAGTCGTCCCAGTTCGGGTCGCGCTTCTCCAGGAACGCGTCGCGCCCCTCCACCGCCTCGTCGGTCATGTACGCCAGTCGTGTGGCCTCGCCGGCGAACACCTGCTGACCCATCAGGCCGTCGTCGGTGAGGTTGAACGCGAACTTGAGCATCCGCTGCGCGGTGGGCGACTTGCCGTTGATCTGTCGCGCCCACTCGATCGCGGTGTTCTCGAGCTCGGCGTGGTCGACGACCCGGTTGACCGCGCCCATCTGGAACATCTCCTCGGCCGTGTACGCCTGACCCAGGAAGAAGATCTCGCGCGCGAACTTCTGGCCCACCTGCTTGGCCAGGTACGCGCTGCCGTAGCCGGCGTCGAAGGACCCCACGTCGGCGTCGGTCTGCTTGAACCGGGCGTGCTCGCGGGAGGCCAGGGTCAGGTCGCTCACCACGTGAAGCGAGTGCCCGCCGCCGGCCGCCCAGCCGTTGACCAGGCAGATCACCACCTTGGGCATGGTGCGGATGAGCCGCTGCACCTCCAGGATGTGCAGCCGGCCGCCCTCGGCCTTGACCCGGGCCTCGTCGACCTTGTCGGCGGTCGCGCCGGCCACGTCCGAGTCGTGTTCCGTGGAGTACTGGTAGCCGGACCGGCCGCGGATCCGCTGGTCGCCGCCGGAACAGAACGCCCAGCCGCCGTCCTTGGCGCTCGGCCCGTTGCCCGTGAACAGCACGGTGCCCACGTCGGGGGAGCGGCGGGCGTGGTCGAACACCCGGTACAGCTCGTCCACGGTGTGCGGCCGGAAGGCGTTACGCACCTCGGGGCGGTCGAAGGCGATCCGCACGATCCCGTCGGCCCGGCCCTCGCCCACGTGGCGGTGGTAGGTCAGGTCCGTGAGGTCCTCCCCGTTCCGGAAGCCCTCGACCTCCCGCCACTGCGTCGGATCGAACGGGTTCCCGGTCTCGCCCTGCGCTGCGCTGCTCTCGGTCATGGGTTCGACGTTAGCGTGGAGGCATGACATCCGTACCGGGCCCCGAGTCGATCGACGATCTGCTCGCCCGCGTCCACGTGGTGGCCCTGCCGATGCGGGTGCGGTTCCGCGGCGTCACCGAGCGGGAGGTGGCGTTGATCGAGGGGCCGGCGGGGTGGGGTGAGTTCGGCGCCTTCCCCGAGTACGACGACCCCGAGGCCGCCCACTGGCTTCGCTCCGCCCTGGAGATGGCGTGGCAGGGTCCGCCGCCGGCCCTGCGGTCGCGGGTCGCCGTCAACGCCACGGTCCCGGCGGTCTCCGCGGGCGAGGTGGCCGGGATCCTCGACCGCTTCCCCGGGTGCACCACGGTCAAGATCAAGGT
>NZ_JAALEE010000177.1:0-2484 GCF_014145265.1 Dietzia sp. CW19
GGACCGCGACGCCGGCGGCGGCGGCCAGCCGGAGCAGGGTGGCGGCCTCGGCCCACCCCGCGCCACTGCCCCCGGTCTCCTCGGGAGCGGTGAGCCTTCCGATGCCCACCTCGGTCAGGGCTCGCCATGCGGCAGCCGCATCGGGATCGACGGTGGGTCCGGAGAACTGTGCCAGGACGCCCGCCATCATCGACTCGAGGTCCTCGTCGACCTCAAGTCCGACGGTCTCGGCGTTCCCGGCGTTCCCGGCGGTCTCACTGGTGGAGGTGTTCTCGTTCATCGCATCCCCATTCCTCGCGCGATCACGCCGCGCAGAATCTCGTTGGTCCCGCCCCGCAGCGTGAAGCCGGGCCGCTGGTGCAGTCCCGCACGGAGCAGGTCGGCGAGTTCGGACGAGGCGGTGTCCGCCTCGCCCGGCGAGAACTCGTCGCCGAGCCGGGTGGAGACCACATCGACGATGTCACCCTCGGTGGTGGTGCCCAGGAGTTTGATCAGTGCAGCGGCGTTGTCCGCGGGCTCCCCGCGTTGCAGCGCCCCGGCGATGTTCTGGCTCAGGGCGTGCAGGCCCGCCATCCGCGCGACCGAGCGGCCGAGATCCGTGCGGGCGGGCAACCGCCCCTCGGACACGGCCCCGATCTCGGCGGCGAGCAGGCGGAAGGAGGACAGGAATCGTTCGGGTCCGCTGCGCTCGAAGGCCAACTCGGAGTTGACCTGGTCCCAGCCGTCGCCGAGGGTGCCGAACACGCGGGAATCGGGGACGAACACCTCGTCGAGTACCACCTCGTTGAAGTGGTGGTCGCCCGAGAGGGACACGATCGGGCGGATGGTGACACCCTCGCTGCGCAGGTCGACGATGAACTGGCTCAGTCCCGCATGGCGGTCGGTGGTGTCCAGGGGTTCGGTGCGGGCCAGTGCGATGAACGCCTCCGCGTGCTGCGCTCCGGAGGTCCACACCTTCGTGCCGGTGATCGCCCAGCCGCCGTCGACGCGGACGCCCTTCGTCCGCACGCTGGCCAGGTCCGACCCGGAGTCCGGCTCGCTCATGCCGATGCCGAAACAACACTCCCCCGCTGCGATCCGGGGCAGGAACTCGCGCTTCTGCTCCTCGGTTCCGTACCGCAGGAGCGAGGGGGCGATCTGCCGGTCGGCGACCCACTGCGCGGCGACCGGCGCCCCGACGGCGAGGAGTTCCTCGGTGACGACGAAGCGCTCGAGGTGCGTGCGTCCCCGTCCGCCGTACCCGGTGGGGATGGCCATCCCGACCCAGCCGCGCTCGGCGAGGCGACGGGTGAAGTCCTCGTCCCATCGCGTGAGCCAGGTGTCGATCCACGGCGTGAGCCGACCGGCGGCGATCTCTTCGGAGAGGAAGTCACGGACCTCCACTCGCAGGGCGTCCATGTCCGCCGACGCCAGGGTGGGCGGTGGAGCGAGTGCGGACCGCATCGGGCCTCCTCGAAAGGGGTTGGTGTGATGTGTGCCTGTTCGGGGCCCGGATGGTGACCCGGACCACGTGCTCGAGAATCGCACGAATGGCAATTTTACGCAATAGCGGATCGAACTACGCTCTCTCGTATGCCCAGCGTGCGTCCCGCAGGGGCGGATAGTCTTACCCCATGACGCAACCGGATGCGGGAGACAGCGGGCGCACCGAGCAGCCCAGCATGGACAAGGTCCCCGAGCGTCCTCGCCACCGCATGGTCGACCGGGTCGCAGCGATCATGGAACTGGTCGCCAGGTCGGGAACCGGGCTGACCCTCACCGCGGTCGCCAAGGCCCTCGACGCCCCGATCAGCTCCACGCAGGGCCTGCTCAACGGCCTGGTCGCCGTCGGCTACCTCGACGAGCGCAATCGCGTCTACACGCTGGGGACCGCGCCGTATCTCCTCAACGTGATCGCCGGTCGGC
Source organism: Dietzia sp. CW19 (assembly GCF_014145265.1). Classification (NCBI taxonomy): domain Bacteria; kingdom Bacillati; phylum Actinomycetota; class Actinomycetes; order Mycobacteriales; family Dietziaceae; genus Dietzia; species Dietzia sp. CW19. The sequence continues at coordinate 1,906 of NZ_JAALEE010000177.1, forward strand.
CGCCCGTCACCTCCGTGTCGCGGGAGCAGCTCACCGCACTCCACGCTGAAACCGGTCTGACCACCGCCCTGTCGACCGACGTCGGTGACGACCTCTTCTATGTGGACCACGTCGCCGCCGATGCGCACTACGCCTACATCGCGGAGAACCGGTTGCGACGCTCGCTGCTGCGGACCTCCTCGGGCTGGCTACTCCTGGCCGACCGGGAGAAGCGTGACGTGTGGGCCTACCTGAACGCCCGGCCGGCTGCGGAGTCGGAGTTCGTCGACAGGTTCCTGGCCTCGCTCGAAGAGCTCCGCGAGACCGGTGTGTGTACGGCCCCCGGCGTGGCCGTGGACGGTGGCGACGGTGTCTCGGTCGCACTGCGCGAGGGGGGACGGACGATCGCGACCGTCGGCGTCATCGCCGCGCGGGACCTCATCGTCCAGCGCAGCGAGGAGCTGGCCCAGACCTGCCTCCGGCACGCCACCGCCTGGGGTCTGCGCTGAACCGGGGCCCGCGCTGACGCGAGGCCCCGGCCGACCATGGACTCGGCGACGGATCCGCGCCCCGTGAAGTCCCGGGGGGCGGATCAGCGCC
>NZ_JAALEE010000178.1:0-5131 GCF_014145265.1 Dietzia sp. CW19
TCGACGACGGCTTCGACCCGGAGATCTACCCGGTGACCGCGACGGCCGTGCGGGACATCGTCGACGAGCTGGCCGACGACACCCTCCTCGACGCCCCCGCGACCGGAGCGGTCGACGCGCTCCTGTCGGCCGGTGCGCGGTTGTCCGCCCGGGACCTGGCGGCCGTCCTCCACTCCCCCGACGGCTGGCCCGAGGTCGACCTCGAGGCGGGCGTCCGAGCGGCCCGGGCGTTCGGTTCCCCGGTCCCGGCCTGAGCGCGTCGAGGAGCAAGAAGTGCTGGTAAGGATAGGCTTTCGACGCTTGTGACTCCGCGCGCCGACTCCTAGCGTGGACACATGGACACCCCTCGCTCCACCCGCCACGACGCCGTCGAACCGCACGACGCCTCGGTCGGCGACAGACTCAACTGGCTTCGTGCCGCCGTCCTCGGGGCGAACGACGGCCTGCTCTCGACCGCCGGGCTCGTGATGGGCGTCGCTGCGGCCACCACCGACCGATCCGCCCTGATGGTCGCGGGGATCGCCGGCTTGTCCGCCGGCGCGTTCTCGATGGCCGTCGGCGAATACGTGTCGGTGAGCACCCAGCGGGATACGGAACGTGCGCTCATCTCCAAGGAGATCGGCGAACTCGACCGCGAGCCCGAGGCCGAGTTCGAAGAACTCGTCGGGCTCTACACCGCCAAGGGGCTCAGTGTGGACACCGCCCGGCTGGTCGCCACCGAACTCCACGCCGTCGATCCACTCTCCGCCCACCTCGACGCCGAACTGGGCATCGATCAGGAGGCACTGACCAACCCGATGCACGCAGCCGTCTCCTCCGCGATCGCCTTCACCCTCGGGGCGATCATCCCTCTGCTCGCCATCCTCGCCCCCGCCAGCCTGAGAGTGCCCACGATCGCGGTGCTCACCATGGTCGGTCTGGCGCTCGCGGGATACGTCTCCGCGCGTCTGGGAGACGCGGATCGGGGCAAGGCCGTGCGCCGGCTACTCCTCGGTGGTCTCGCGGCCATGGCAGCGACCTACGGGATCGGCTCGATCCTGGGAACCGCCGTCGCCTGACCGGGGACGGGTTGCTCGCTACTGCACCGGTGAGCCGATCTCTGCCACCATGGTCTGGTGAGAAGACTCGGTTACGTCGCGGCCAAGCGCCTCGCACTCGAGACACTCGGGTGGACGCTCGTCGTGCTGGGTATCGCCGCTCTGTTCCTCCCCGGCCCCGGGCTGCTCACTCTCTTCGCGGGCATGGTCGTGCTCTCCCAGCAGTACGAGTGGTTCGAGAAGCGGGTCGACCCCGTCAAGCGCGTGGCCCTCGAGGGCGCGTCCCGAGGGGTGCAGACCTGGCCGAGGATCACCGCGTCGGTGCTCGGCGTGGCGTGGCTGGTCGGACTCGGGATCTACTGGGGCCAGCACCCCCCGGCACCACAGTGGTGGCCCCTCGATCCAGCCTGGTGGTTCATCGGCGGGTGGGGCACCGGCGGAAGCCTGATCGGCTCCGGCCTGATCGGCCTCGTCCTCATCGTCTACTCGATCCGTCGATTCCGGGGGAACCCGTACGACCACGAGGTGGAGACCGAGCGCGAGAGGGAACGCCACGCCGCCCGCCACCGGGAGAGAGAGGAACGGCGACGGGCGCGGCACGACGTCACATCGGGCCGGAGGCCGCACCCGGCCGCGTCTCCCACCGGGCCGGGCGTCGCGTCGGACTGATCGGGCGTCACGTCAGGCTGAACGTCTCCTCGCCACCCACCGCGACCATGCGCTCCTGTCCGGCCACGCACACGTGGACCGGGGTCGAGTCGATCACACCGTCTCTGTGATGCACCGTGACGCTGTCCTGCATCACCGTCACCGTGAGCGGGGACCGCAGGTAGGTCATGTTGAAAGAGACCCCGTCGATATCCCGGGGCAGGTTGGGGTGGATCTGCAGCATCCCGTTCTCCACCCGCATCCCCGCGTAGAACCGCTGGATCAGGTCGACCGTCCCGGACATGACACCCATGTGGATACCCTCGCGGGTCGTTCCTCCCTGGATGTCGTTGACGTCGCTGCCCAGCGCCACCTTGAAACGATCCCAGGAACTGTCCGGGTCGAAGCGGGCGAGGACCCCGGCATGCGTGATGTAGGACAGGGTCGACCCGTGTGACGTGCGCTGGTCGTAGTAGTCGATGGTGCGCTGTGCGGCATCGTCCGCGAACCCATAGCCGAGTCTGGTGAAGACCCGCCGCAGTTCGTCGTCGCTGAACAGGAAGAACAGCATCACGGCGTCGGCCTGTTTGGCCAGTTTGTACCGGTCCGGGGTGTCGCCCTCGGCCTTGAGGATCCGGTCGAGCCGCTGGATGTTGCCGTATTTGGCACGGTAGGAGTTCCAGTCCAGCTCGTCGAGGTCCTCGTACCCCTCGAACTGGCTGATGATCCCGTCGTGGAACGGCACGAACATCTTGCGGCTCATGTCCTTCCACCGCTCGATCTCGTCGTCACGCAGTTCGAGCCGGGCGCGGACGGCGCCGGCCTGGGGCGCCGGCAGCAGGTCGAGCAGGTGGGCGGCGATGTCGCAGATCCACGCCACGAAGACGTTGGTGTAGGCGTTGTTGCGCAGCCCGCCCTCGGACGCGCCCGGGTACTTCTCGTGGTACTCGTCGGGCCCCATCACGCCGTGGATCTCGTAGCGCTGCCGCTCCGGTGAGTAGTGCGCGATGGACGACCAGAACCGCGCGATGCCGAGCATCATCTCCGCACCCCGGAACTCGAGGAACATCGTGTCCTCGGTGAGGGTGATGTACTGCCAGACGTTGTAGAAGATCGCCGCGCTGACGTGGCGCTGGTTGTGCGACAGGTCGATGTCCCACCGCCCCGACATCGGGTTGAGGTGGAGTTCCTGGGTCTGCTCCGTGCCGAGCGATCCGCTCTGCCACGGGAACATGAACCCCTCGTACCCGGCCGTCGCCGCCGCCACCCGCGCCTCGGACTGTCTCCGGTAGCGGTACATGAGCAGGCTGCGGGTGACGGCCGGGAGCCGGAAGGTCAGGAACGGGAAGACGAACAACTCGTCCCAGAACACGTGGCCCCGGTAGGCCTCGCCGTTGATCCCGCGGGCGGGCACGCCGGCGTCGAGGTCGGCGGTGTTGTGCGAGCACGTCTGCAGGATGTGACTGATGTGCACCCGCAGCAGGTGCTGGGCCTCGTCGTCGCCGAACACGTGGAGGTCGCACGCCTGCCACAACCGCTCCCAGGACTCGCGGTGGTGCGCGTACGCCGCACCGAACGGGCGCGACCGGGCGGCCGACCGGGAGGCGCGCAGGAGCGTGTCCCCCGTGGCCGGGTCACGCGAGGTGAACAGCGCCACCGACTTCTCGATCGTGGTGGGGACGTCGCGCTCCAGCTCCACGTGGAGGGTCTGCTGGATGTAGTCCGCCATCCGGAAGTCGGAGCGGGGCACGTCTCGTTTCCGACCGCCGGTCGAGACGAGGGTCCGTGCCGCGACACCGATGTTCACCTCGGACTGCCGGGTGCGCACCTTCAGCGCCATCACCTCGGGGTGCGGGAACACCGTGCTGCCCGGCCGGAGGTGGTCGCTCTCGAGTTGCCGGTATCGCGGTACGCCGTCGTTGGTGACGCGTCCGTCGAGCGCGCTCACGACCTCAGCCTGGCCGGACCAGTTCAGCGGCGTGATCGTCCACTCCATGTAGGCGTGGTGCATGCTGGCCATCGACGCGAAGCGCCGGCTCACCAACTCGGTCTCCCGCCCCTCCCGGTCGCGGAAGCGGATCTGGCGGGTCATCAGCGCCGAGCGCAGATCCACTCGGTGGCTGTACTCGAGGATCTCCACTTCTGCGAGCCGGAGCACCTCCGCCCCGCCGATCCTGAGCTTGAGCGGCAACCAGTTGGGCAGGTTGACCAGGTCCTCGTTGTGCACCGGGACGCCGCCGAGCATGGTGGTCGCGCGGTTGTACAGGCCGTGGACGTACGTCCCGGGGTAGTGGACCCCGTCGGCGTCCTCCCATTCGGCCGCGCCCCGCGTGCAGAGGTAGCCGTTGCCCGTCGACGTGAGGGTCTCGCGCAGCCCCTCCTCGCCGGGATCGAACCCGGAGTAGGACAGCGTGAAGGCGTCGGACCGCCCAGCGGTGGTGTCGTTCGAGGGCCCGGTCTGCAGAGTGGTCACGCGGTCGACCCTATCGACTGACCTGCGGTTCCGACGGGATCCCACGTGCTTGTTTCCGGGATCGTCATCTGGCCGAGACTCGTCGGCCACCGACGTATTGTATGATCTACGTCACAGTCGGGACGGCCCGGGCCGCGCCTCGGGGCCCGCCGTCGACCGTCGCGCCGGAACAGGGGTTCACCATGACCGTTCAGTTCATCGAGATCACGGAGGACGTGGCCGACAGGCTCCACGTCCTCACCACACCGACGGCCTGCCAGGTCGGCGATGCGCGCATGATCATCGTCGATCTGCTCGGCTCCGGTCCGTCATGGCCACTGTCCGTCCTCGTCGACCACGTGTGCACCGCGTACGAGGCTCCCGACGGGGAACGTCTCATGGTCGACCTCCGGGAGGGCATGGCCGAGGACGAGCTCCGCGACGAGCCGGCACTCCGGCACGTGACGTGGGTGCGCGCCACGCGCCTCGCGCTCAAGGAACTCACCGACTCCGGAGAAGTGGTCTGGAGCCTGCCCTCGGACGATCCGGACGAGGTCGACCACCCCGAGGTCGAGGTCCTGATGTCCGGCGCGGAACCGCGCGCCTTCCGCGTCTACGTGGGGGATCCGCTCCCGGACGGCTCGGTGTCCCTGCGGTAGTAGGGCCCACCGCGGCCGTCCGTACCGTTCTCCCCCGTACCGCCGCCCTGGACGCCCCCGACGTCCGTGCCGCCGCCCCGAGTGCCGCCGCCCTGCGTGCCCCCGCCGTCCGTGCCGCCCCGGTAGCGGACGGCCACGGCCAACATCACCGCGCCCACCGCGATGAAGGACAGCACCCGGAACAGGCCGGGCAGCGTGGCAAGGTCGAGGAACAACAACTTGGCGAGCGCGAGCGACCCCAGGACGAAACCCATCCTGCGGGCGTCCGAGAGCCGGGGACTCGGCGTGAGGATCAACCAGGCCGCGCAGCTGATCCACAGCACGGTGACCACCAA
>NZ_JAALEE010000179.1:0-1682 GCF_014145265.1 Dietzia sp. CW19
TCGGCGAGCGAGTCGGTGAGCGACTCGACGTACCAGGATCCTCCGGCGGGATCGACCACATGCCCCAGGTGGGACTCCTCGAGCAGCAGCAGTTGGGTGTTGCGTGCGATGCGCTCGGCGAAGGCCGGTGAGGCGCTCTCCAGGCCCCCGGGCAGGGAGGCGTCGAACGGCAGGACGGTGACGGAGGTGGCACCGCCGACCCCGGCCCCGAACGAGGCGAGAGTGGTGCGCAGCATGTTCACCCACGGGTCGCGTCGCGCCATCATGGCCGAGGAGGTGACGGCGTGCTGAGGCGCATTCCCCGCGTCGGGTGCGCCCAGGAGTTCGGCGACGCGGGCCCACATCAGGCGCCCGGCACGGAACTTGGCGATCGAGACGAACTGGTCGTCCGTGGCGGACAACCGGAACGAGATCTGGCGCAGGGCGACCTCGACGTCGAGCCCCGCCGACATCAGCGCCCGGACGTACTCCAGGCCCGCGGCCACGGCGTAGGCGAGCTCCTGCGCGTCCCCGGCGCCGTCTGCGTGGAATACCGTGCCGTCGGCGACGAAGGTCCGGACGGTCTCCTCGCGCTCGGCCACACGGACGGCGAGGCCGACCGCCGCGTCGAGGTCGACCGATTCCGACGACGCGCCCGCGGCGTACGCGGAGGTGACCGGTGTCGCGCCGAGGTCGGCGATCACCGAGGACCGGTCGGTCACCCCGTCTCCTGCCGACCTGCGCTGGTCGAGCAGCTCCAGGAACGCGTCGGTGACCTCGACGAGGTCCGATCCGGCGTCGAAGGTCACCGGCGCGAGGTCCAGGTAGACGTCCTTGAGGACGGCGGCCACGTCGGCGGCCGGCACCCGCAACCACAGCGCGGACGCGCCCTGGCCGAGAAGGTCCAGGACCGAGGTGTTGACCTCGCTCGGGTCGCCCTTGGCCTCGACCCTGGCGCTGACGTGCCAGCCGTTCTCCGGGAGCCCCGACCGGTCCCCTCCCCGCACGAACGGGAACGACCCCGGAGCCGGGCGCTCGGGCGTCTCGTCGGCGCGCGTGTAGAGGGGGTTCACCTCGATCCCGTCGCGGGTCGTGGCCACGAGGGCGCGCCAGGCGTCCTCGGGCATCTCGGCGGGATCCTTGCGGGCGGCCTTCGCGAGGACGGCTCCCACAGAGGCGTACCAGGAGTGAAGGTCGGGACCTGTGGTCGGACTGGACACCGGTACCTCGTTCTCTTGTGGAGTGAAGGGGGTCACGACGGACTCTAATGCAGCCCCTCCCGCTGTCGAGACGTGACCATGTGTGCGGGGTCACCAGGGGTGGGCTCCGCGATCCCGGCGACTACAGTCGACCCGTGCGCGGACGGGTGATCTGGTGGGTGGCGGTCGTCCTGGCCCTGGTGGTGCTGGCCACCGTCGTCCCGACCCCGGGACTGGAGCAGCTGCGCGGTTGGGCGGATGAGCTGGGCCCGTGGTTCCCGGTCGCGTTCTTCTCCGCCTACGCGATCGTCACCGTGGCGCCGGTCCCCCGGTCGACCTTCACCTATTCGGCCGCTGTGCTCTTCGCTCCCGCGGTGGCGATCCCGTGGTCACTGGTGGCCTCCGGGATAGCGGCCACCCTCGCGTTCGTCGGCGTCCGCCGTCTGGGCCACCGCCGCACCGCCGCGCTGCGCGCGGACCCCCGCGTCGCGGCGGTGGACGCCC
>NZ_JAALEE010000180.1:0-8674 GCF_014145265.1 Dietzia sp. CW19
GTGGCCACTTTAGCGGGAACACTCCAAGACGAGGCCACTACGCCGACCGAAGTCGAAGACCTACCCGAACCGGAACCTCCTGCCGATCCCCAACAAAACCCGAACGCGCGAATCGCTTTCTTGGAAGCCGAGAATGCCGAATTGCGCCGCGCATTGGCTGCTCGTGAAGGGGAGCGACCGATCGATCTCGACGATGCCCGCGTTCTGCAAGCAGCAGGTATCTATCGCTACCATCATCCGCTGGAGTCTGCCGCCGCGTACAAGGAGCGCCTTAAGGAGCTCGAAGCCCGGATCGCCGACTCAATCCGCGAGAGCCGAGCCATTGTGAAGTCCGATCTCTTCACACTGAACAACTCACTCGCCCAGGGACGTCGCATGACGTCGGACTTGGGCAAGCTAATGCTGCGCGCATACAACGCCGAAGCTGACAACGTCATCCGTTCCTTGCGGGCAGGAAACGTCGACACCGCAAAACGTCGGCTCGAGGCATCGCGGACCGCCATCGCGCGTCTCGGAGCACTGATGGAAATGCGCATCGACGACGCATTCCATGCGTTGCGCGTTGAAGAGATTGAACTCACCGCCGACTGGTTGATGAAGAAGCAGGCAGAACGCGAAGCAGCCCGCGAAGAACGGGCTCGGCTTCGTGAGGAGGCACGCGTCCAACGAGAGCTAGAAGAAGAACGCTCCCGGCTGGACAAAGAACGTGCACACCTTGCCAACGCATTGGAATCTCTCCGCACCCAGGGGCGCGACGACGCGGACCTCATCGCCCGGCTCGCTGCTGTTGACCAGGCAATCGAGCAGAACGACTACCGCGCCGCCAACATCCGAGCTGGCTACATCTACGTGATCTCTAACGAAGGCGCATTCGGGGCAGGAGTAGTGAAGATCGGGTTGACTCGCCGCCTCGCTCCCGCCGAGCGCATCGCAGAACTTAGCGGAGCCTCCGTACCGTTTCGTTTCGACGTCCATGCGCTGTTCTTTTCCGAAGACGCGGTCACACTCGAGAACGACCTACACAAGCACTTTGCGGACCGAGCTCTCAACCAGGCAAACCCACGCAAGGAATTCTTCTTCGCCACTCCCAGTGAGGTCCGTGACGTGCTCCTGCAACGCGTCGGGAACATCCTCGAGTTCGTCGAGACAGCCGAAGCCCCCGAGTACCGGCAGTCACTGGGAGCATGGCCGCAATCCCGACGAAGCGAAAATGAAGCTCTAGAGCACAACTAGAGAGGCCCGGCGAACTCCACAAGACAACGTCATAAACGGCTGCCCGCCATGGAACCAGTCTGGGCCAAGCTCACTCCAGCGCACCTCAAGTGCGTACAAGAGCCACTGGCCAGGGTAGGGCCGCCGATAAGTTGCGTTCCGTCATGTCTGCTGGTCAGCGGTCGATTAGAGCTCCCACTGTTACTGTCTCGGCATGTGTGGTCGGTACTCGGTAGCTATCTCCGGCTCGGCCCTGGTTGGGGACCTCGATTTGGATGGGGTCGATCCTGGTTTCGAGTGGCCGCCGGCGTATTCGGTGGCTCCCCGTACGCGGGCTCCAGTCATCCGGGATCGCTCGATCGGCGATCAGCGGGTGCGTGAGGCGTCCCTACCGACATGGGGCTTTCGCCCGTCCTGGGCCAAGGAGAAGGGCCCACGGCCGATCAATGCTCGCCTCGAGGGCGTGGCAACCAACGGAATGTTCCGCTCGGCGTTCGCTTCCGCCCGAATCGCAGTTTTGATGACGGGCTACTACGAGTGGCAAGAGGCCCTCGAGGACGGCAAAGAGGTCAAGAACCCCAGCTACGTCCACGCCCCAGGCGACGAGCTCCTGCTCGCTGCCGGCCTACTCGCCTTTCACCGAGAGGGTGATGACGCCGAGTGGCAGACGACGTTCACGATCATCACCCGCACCGGGGAAGACGCGGCTGGCGAGGTCCACGACAGGATGCCGGCATTCCTGACCCCTGGAGCATGGGACACCTGGCTGTCCCCGGAGAAGATCGCCAAGGACCAGGCCTCCGACTTGCTCGACCTGCTTGATGCCGAGTCCCGAGCGGTCGCGGCGACACTGCGGACCCGTCCGGTGTCGCGGGCGGTTAATAATGTTCGCACCCTGGACCGGCATGATGCCGGCCTCATCGAATCGATTGCTGGCGGCGGTGCTGGTCGCTAACGGTGCGGCCCACTCTGTAGCGGGGTTTACCGTCGGCGCCGTTGCGGTAGCGGCGGGGGTTACGGGCCAGTCGTCGCAGGTCGTGCAGTAGCTCGGCGGCCCTGTCTTCGCCTAGCTCGGTGACGGCGAGTCGGTAGACGCCGCGGGCTCCCCAGTCGGGTTCGGGGAGGCCGGCGACTACGCGGTGCCAGCGCATCAGCTCGAGGAAATGCATCTCGCCTGCCTGGTCGGCCGCTTGTCGGATTCGGTCCACCAGCTCGTCCACGCCGGGACCGTAACCGGACCCTCCGACACCGGCGGTCAGTTCAGGTCGCGGGCGGCGATGAGGCCGGCGATGAAGTCGGCGGCCCGGTCCGCTTCGGCGTCGGTGAGGTCGTATGCGATCCCCGCGACGAGAGTGCGGGAGGGGCCGAGCGGTTGCAGGCCGAGACTTACTCGGGTGGTGGCCGACAGGGATGCGCGGTCGGCGATGTACGCAGCGGTGCATCCCAGAGCATCGGCGATGGCTTCGAGCTGCTCGCGGCTCATGGTCGGGGTGTGAGCCGGACGGCCTCGGGCGGCGGGGACCTGGCCCCGTTCCCAAATGCTCATGTGGCCGCCGCTGACGCCGATGGCGAGCGCGAGTTTGAGCTGCGTGAGCCCGGTTTCCAGACGAACGGTGCGGATGGCTCGCCCCAGTGACCTCGCATCAAATGGCGTCATCGCCTCTCCCCCGCCGTTTCGGGTCGGATCTCGGCTACGACCGACCAGTGCCCGTTCTCGTGGGCGGTCGAGACCACGGATGCCTCGGCGCCGTCGAAGAGGTCGAGCTGTTACAGGCGGCGGTCGAGGTCGATGTGAGCGTGCAGCTCACTCGGCCCGGTCCCGATGAGGTACATAGTCGCCATCGTGCCCGGTGCTAGGGCTGTGCGAGCACCGCTCCCGCCGGGTACGTAGATTTGCAGGAACCCAACACTTCTATGATAGTTACATAACGCTCCTGGCGGCGGCCGGCACGATCGAGGAGCGAGCGGGGACGGTGATGCTGTCCCGCCTGATCGCCTCGGCGACCAGCACCGATGCGGACTCCTCCACCTTCTCAGAGGTGGCCCGGGTGTTCGGTATCGACTGGATTCCCGCCGTTCGGCTGGCGGACGAACTCAGCTAGGGGCACGTCTCTCACGCGCTCATTCAGCGACGAGCAGGCCGGCACCAGCGGCCGTCATCGTCACCTACGCAGGATCGGCGCGCTGGCATCGGAGCGCCACCCCGAAATGACGTAAGGCTCGGTTCCCCTGAGGGAACCGAGCCTGTGTGCAGTAGTAGCGGGGACAGGATTCGAACCTGCGACCTCTGGATTATGAGCCCAGCGAGCTACCGAGCTGCTCCACCCCGCGTCGTTTGCGTCTGTGAAACTACGTGCCGCGCACCGGAGGAGGCAAATCGAGCGCCACCGCCTGCGGAGCATGTCCACCAACGCCTGCGCTGCCCACGCCAGGTCCACGGATCGCACGCTATCCAGCCTCATGTGCCCCTCGCCCACAACTCTGAGAGATGCATCCCGGCCACGGGGAGCCGAACCGCGAAGGTTCTTGCGGGCGGCAATCGGCGACTCACATCTAGCGCGCTTGACCTTGCCACAGTGTCAAGGTTGATGATCAGCTCATGAGAATCGGTGAGATCGCCCGGCTGACCGGAGTCAGCGCACGCAGCATCCGGCACTACCACCGCTCGGGCGTGCTCGCCGAGCCCCCGCGAACCACCGGCGGATATCGCGAGTACGACGTGACCGCCCTCGTGCGGATCTCCCGGATCGCGTTCCTCTCCGACTCGGGAGTGCCCCTGCGCGAGATCAGCGCGCTGCTGGAGACCGCGCCCGGCAGCATGGCCGACGATCTGGCCGCCGTCCGCTCAGGAATCGACACCCGCATCGCCGCTCTCACCCGCCAGCGCGAACGCCTCGACCTGATAGCCCAGCGCGCCGCCGACGGCCTACCCCTGGGACTGCTGCCCGAGCCGGTATCGCGTGCGCTCGACCTCTGTCGGTACGCGGTCCCCGACGACCCCGACCTCACCGCGCTCCTGGACCGCGAACAGGACCTGCTCGACCTGCTTGCGCTTAACGGCGACTTCCCCGTACAGCTCACTGCCTCATACACCGCCATCGCTTTCGACGCCGGTCGCCGCACCCGGTACCTCGACCTACTCGCTGGCTTCCACCGGATCGAGGGCCGGCGGCCCAGCGAGGTGGAGCCGCAGATCGCAGACCTCGTCGACGCACTGCTGGCCGACCAAGACCTTCGAGCGCTGGTGGCGGGAGTGCCGGCCGAGCCGGGTGATGAGCACGATGCCGCCGATGCCACCCACGGACCGACGCTCGAGCAGCTCCTTCCCGACCCGGCCCAGCGCGAAGTAGTGCGCCGCACGCTCGCTGCCTCAGGAGTACTGCCGTGAACAGCAGACTGGTTCCATTGATTGCGCTTGTCGTCGTCGTCACCGACGCGGTTCTCCTGGCCACCGGGGTGATCGGCCCCGCGACGGCGTTCGCGCTCTTCCTGGCGGTCGAGGTGCCACTCGGGGCGATCGCCGTCACCGGTTACGTCCGCCGCTACCGAGCCCACCGCGCTGACGCTCGCACCCGCGCCGACGCACTACGCGCCCTGGCCGCAGAGGACCCCTATCTACGACTGATCGGCACCGAAGCGCGAACACTCGCCTCGCTGGCCCGGTGGGTGACGCGGCGGCCAGACGTCCCTGACGGCGCGGCGGCACTCGGCCACTCCCGCGGCACGCTTGGCATCCCGGTGGCGATGGCGGTCGCGGCGTCAATCGAATTGATCGCCGTGCACCTGTTGGTGCCATGGCCCGAGGTGCGGCTGGTGCTTGACCTGCTCGGGATCTACGGGCTGCTGATCGTACTCGGATGGCTGGCCGGCCGGATCGTGCGACCGCATCTGATCGAGGACGGCGAACTCGTGCTGCGCAGCGGCACGCACGTCTGCGCACGGGTACCACTCGACGCAATCGCGACAGTGCGGCGCGACCGGCGGCTCTCCCCCACATCTGCGGAGATCGCGCCCGATGCAAGCGGCGGGAACGCACTCACGCTCGCTGGTCCGGACGGCACCACTCTGAGCATCGAGCTTGACCGCCCGGTGCCTGCGTCCGTCCCCGGGTTTGCCTGGAGTGCACCCTCCCCGCGTGAGGTCACCGTGCTGCGGCTACACGTCGATGACCCGGATGCCGCACTGCGTGCGATCACAGAGGCGGTCGCCGGGACCGGGGCTACACCGCGGGCCGGTTACGCGCCCTGACGGGCCTACGTGTCCTCTCTGCCCGCGTCTATGGCACCACCTTCTGGCCGACCTCGTCGTCGTCAATAGGCCCCTCAGCCCAGCGCCACCACGCACTTGCCCGTCGTCCGCCCGGAGAGCATGTCCACGATCGCCTGCGGCGCGGACTCCAGGCCCTCGTATCGCGCGAGGTCCAGGTTCAGGTCACCCGATCGCCACAGCTCCGCGAGGTGCTTCCTGGCCTCGGGCAGACGATCTGCGAACGTGCCGGCGCGAAAGCCCCGCAGGTTGATGTCCTTGCTCGTGGCGTTGAAGAGGTTTCCGGGAGCAGCGGGCGGCTTGCCGTCGTAACCGCCGATCGCACCGCACAGCGCGACCCGGCCGAGCCGGCGCAGGTGATCGAGCGCGGCCCTGAGGTGGTCGCCGCCGACGCTGTCGAAGTAGACGTCGATGCCCTCGGGCGCGAACTCGCTGAGCGGCCCGTCCAGACCGTCACGCCAGTTGAACGCGGCGTCGAGCCCGAGCACGTCCTTGAGATAGGTGACCTTCTCGGCACTGCCGGCGCTGCCGATCACCCGGCACCCGTGCGCCTTGGCGAGCTGCGCCGCGACGCTGCCCACCGCGCCGGCGGCCGCGGAGATCCACACGACGTCGTCGGGCTTGAGGGAGGCCACCACGAACATCCCCGCCCACGCCGTGAGCCCGGTCATGCCGAGCAGCCCCACCTGGAGCTCGGGCGGGCCCAGCTCGCGGTCCAACTTGGACAGCGCGCCGGCCACGCCGAGGGCCTGGTTCTCCGGATCGACCAAGGCGTAGTCGCGGTAGCCGAGGTCGTGGTGCACCAGGTCCCCGGGTGCGTACCCCTCCGCGTCCGACTCGACCACCTCGCCGACCACCATCCCGGCGAGCGCCTCCCCCGGCTTGAGCGCCGGCAGGTACCCGGGAGGCGAGACGGGATCGAGGCGCAGTCGGGTGGCCGCGTCCACCGAGAGCAGGGTGTTCCGGATGAGCACGTGCCCCGGAGCCATGACGGGCATCTCGGTGGGCACCACCTCGAGATCATCCGCCGCCAGGGCACCATCGGGGTGCCTGACCAGGCGAACCTCGCGGTTGCCCTGTGCTGCGTTGCCGGTCGTCGTGTCGTTCATCGCCGTGTCGGTCATGCGATCCCTACCGATCGTTGTGTGGGCCAGTTCACACCACAGTAAATGAACTGACTTCACTTAAGCTACAAATCGGCGAAGACACCCACGAGATCAGCGAGCAGGGCGTGCGAGTGAAGCACAGAGACACACGTGAGAAAGAGGGGTCGACGAAAAAACCGCCAGAGGGGCGAACGAACGCCCCCCTGGCGGTTTCTCGCTGCTTCTACGAGCGCAGTTTCTACGAGCGCAGTTTCTACGAGCCCAGTGACCCTGTCGAGCCGAAGGGGTCGAGCGAGCCGAGGCTTCCGAACGGCCCGGGTGCGCGATCCAGCGCGAACGACACGTCCTCGACATCGTCATCGGAGAGGTCAATGACGACGGTGGGGTCAGCGATCTCGCAGCCCTCCGGCGGCGTGACCGTGACCGTGTAGCCGTCCGTGGCGGGCAGGTACTGGAAGAAGAACTGCCCGTCCTCAGTGAGCGAGCGGCTGCGGGTTATGGCGCTGTAGGTCAGCGCCTCGGTGTCGATATCGAGGGAGACCTCGACCCCGTTGAGACCATTGCCCTCGCCAGCGTCGCAGCCCGTCACCACTCCCCAGATCGAGTGGACTACCACGAGTCCCACATCGACACCGGTGATATCAGCGCCGTCGACGGTGACGGCGGCGCCTCCGGGGTACGGCGTCGGCCCGCACCCGGCCGGGGCGTACGGCACGAGCCGGTAGTCTCCGTCCTCCACATTCGGGAAGCTGAACGCCCCGCCGTCGGTGATGTTCTGCGAAGCGACGACCGCGTTGGCGTCGTCCTTGAGCTCGATCCAGGCCGAACCGTCACCACAGCCGTTGGTGAACACGCCGGAGACGTCGAAGGCGGCTGGATCCGCGTGGGCGAACTGTGGGCCGGCCAGCACGACACTCGCGCCGAGCGCGAGTCCGGTGACAAACTTTGACTTCATGGACAGACCCTAGGTGACACAGTTCACATTCACAATAGAGTTCTTATCTACAATGCTCGCGGCCGTAGATCAGGTGGGACGCAGCCCTGGCTTGATTTGCAGACCGGGCGCGGCGATCGACGTTGTCGTCGTCATCAACGCGGTTCCCCCGCCACTATTGCGCTCACCTCAGACGCGGTGAAGGATGAGGATCGAGTGAGAAACAGACGTGGCGCCCCTGAACGGTCGGTCGCGATGCGCTCTCACCGGTAGTCGAGCGGGGTGGCACGCACGATGCGCGCACTGATCGTCTTTGAATCGATGTACGGCTGCACCCACGACATCGCCGATGCCATCGCACGCGGCGTCGCTCTGGTGGGCGACGTCACTGCAGTCCCCGTCTCGCACGCGATAGACGAGGACACCTCCGTCTATGACCTGGTGATCGTGGGCGGCCCCACCCATGTGCACGGGATGAGTCGCGAGTCGACCCGGCGTGGCGCGGTCGAGGCCGCCGACCAACCGGATAGTGACCTGACGATAGAGCCCGACGTGGCCGCTGCGGGGATCAGGGACTGGCTGGGCGAGCTCTCCCGGCGCGAGGGGGCTGCTGCCGCGTTCGATACGCGCGTCGACAAACCCGCGATCCTCACCGGGCGGGCGTCTAAGGGAATCGCGAAGAACCTGCAGAAGCTGGGATTCACGCTTGTCGCTGAGCCGGAGAGTTTCCTGGTCGACACCCACACCCAGCTGCTCGAGGGCGAGGAAGCCCGCGCGGAGCAGTGGGGCCAGACGGTGGCGGCGCGGATGCCCTGACCCCGTGGTGGGGTGATCCGCTCACTCTCCCCCGAACCACGCCCGACTGAGCTCCGCGTACCGCCCGTCCGTCCGCAACAGCTCCTCGTGCGTCCCGGATTCGACGACCCGGCCGTGGTCCATCACCAGGATCCGGTCGGCGGCCGCGGCCTGGCTCAGCCGGTGCGCCACCACCAGTCCTGCGCGGCCCTTCAGCACTGCGGCCGCTGCCGCGTCGAGGCGGCGGGCGCCGGCGGACCCGGCCTCGGCGGTGGCCTCGTCGAGGATCACCACGTCCGGGTCGGCCAGCTCCACGCGGGCCAGGGCGATCATCTGGGCCTGCATCGGATCGAGTGGATGA
>NZ_JAALEE010000181.1:0-12715 GCF_014145265.1 Dietzia sp. CW19
AGCGCGAGCGAGCCGACGTGGGCGCGCGGCCGGTCCTCTACCCGCGGGGCCAGCTGCTCTCCGTGGATCAGCACGCGCCCCCGGACCGGAGGATGGAGACCCGCGGCGCAGCGCAGCAGCGTCGATTTCCCTGAGCCCGAGCGGCCCGCCAGGGCGACGAGTGCCCCGGTCGGCACGACAGCGTCAAGTGGGCCGATGGGAGCGGTGTACGGGTGGGCCACGGCGAGTGAGTCGAAGGACAGGCCGGCAGGTGTCCATGCCGGTTCGGGTGCCTGGCGCGTCGCCCCCCGGCCCTCGTCCGCCGGCGGCGCCCCCTGTCTCAGGCGACCGTCGTCCACCGTCACGACTCTCCCCCCGACCGCGCGCGCCAGGCGGGCGTCATGGGTCACCAGGACGAGAGTTCTGCCCGCGGTCACGGAGAGGATTAACTCGGTGAAGGCCCGGGCGGTGTCCGGGTCGAGTCCGGCCGTGGGCTCGTCGAGCACCACTAGACCCGGGTCGACGGACAGAGCCCGCGCTATGGCCACCCTTCGCCGCTGACCACCACTGAGCTGACCCGGTCGGCGCCGCAGCCAGTCCTCGTCGACGGGCAGGCCCAGTTCCCGCGCGTAGTTGATGCCCAGTCCCGGGCGGGCCGCGTTCTCCTCGGTGAGCTGATCGATCCGGCGCCACGGCGTCAGGGCAACGCCCGGGTCCTGGTCGACGAAGCAGCTGCGACGACGCAGCAGGCGGACCTGCCGGGCGCTCGCCCCCAGTGCGTCCACGCCGTCGATGGTGACAGCACCAGAGGCCACGCACAGGCCGGGGGAGAGGTCGCCGAGAAAGGAGCGGGCGAGGGTCGACTTGCCGGCTCCGGACGGTCCCACCAATACCAGGCGTTCGCCGGGTTCGATGTCCAACCGCGGTACCTCAAGACGCGGCGAGCCTGTCCGGTCCCAAATCACCAGGTCACGTACGGAGAGGGCGGAGGCGGTCACCATCAGATCGTTCCGTGCCCTTCCCTATCGGCGAGCAGCGCGGGCGGCACCGTCAGTAGCGCGATCCCTATCGCGGGCACGATCACGGACCACGGGTTGAGGGTCACCCCGGCGATCGAATCCCGGACGGTCGACGCCCAGTCGTCGCCGCCCCCACCCAACCCGCCGCCGAGGAACGCCAGCGTGCTCACCAGGTAGACGGCGCTGGTGAAGCGCACGGACAGCTCGGTGAGCAGCGGGCGGGACAGGCCCGGGACAACCTCCCGCACTGTGACATCCAGTCGCGTCCGTCCCTCCGCGCGCGCGACCTCGACGAACCCGGAGTCGAGAAGGGGTGCGCTCGCGGCTTCCAGATATCGCGAGCTCACCGGAATGAACAGGACTGTCGTCACCGCCCCCACGACCACGGCCGAGCCGTTTCCAGCCGTCGCCACAACCAGGATGATGAGCACCGGGGGGAGGGTGACCAGCACGTCGGTCGCAAATCGAACGACCGGCCGCAGCGGGGGGATCCAGGCGAGCGTGAGGCCGATGACGGCTCCTGTCGCGGTTGACAGGAAGGCTGCCGTCACGGAGATCGCGACGAGCGGCAGGTTGCCGTGAAAGGCCCGCGCCAGGACGTCCCGTCCCAGCCGGTCGGTACCCCACACCGCATGGTCCTGGGTGAACGCTCCGCCGGCCACGCCGTCCGGGTCGGGAAATCCGAGCACCGGCGCCACGAAGGGGCCGAGTAGCGCGATCGCGAGGCCCGTCGTGAGCAGTCCGACGAGGGTTGCGCGGACGAGGTGCGCGTGTGTCACCGGAGCCACCGCCGGGGTGCGGACTCTGTGACCAGATCGGCGATGGCCAACGATGTGGCGGTGACTCCGGCCGCGATGGTCACCAGGGTGGCGACTGGGACGGTGTCGCGGTTCGCGATGAGGGTGACGAGCAGGCTACCGGCTCCCGCGTAGCCGAACGCCACCTCGACGACGAGTGACGCGCCGATGAGGCCGGGCACGGCGAGTGCGCAGAGCTGGACGATCGGCCCTGTGGCACCGGGGAGCAGGTGCCGCATGAAGACGGCCAGTGGCGGGATCCCGGCCAGTCGCGCTGACCGGACATGGGGTCGTGCGGCCTCGGCGGCCACCACGGCACGGACCGTTCGCTGAAGCCACGCGCCGACGGCCAGCCCGGCGGTGACCGCCGGGAGGATGAGTATTTGCGGCCGGTCGAGCGGGCTACCACCCAGCGGGACGAGCGAGACCGGGGGAAGCAGCCCGAGTTGGATCGAGAGAACCGTCACGAGGATCACCGCGAGGACGAACTCGGGGGTGGCGAGTAAGACGGCTGCGAAGAGGGAGGTCGTCCGGTCTGTGCGGGACCCGGCTCGGGCGCCGGCGATCATCCCGCCGCCGATCCCGGCCACCGCGGCGACAGGGATCGCCGCGAGCAGGAGTAGACCGGTCCGGGCCAGTGGTTCGCTGATCTGGTCGACGACCGGGATGCCCGAGGCCGAGAAACCCGGGTCACCCCGGACCAACCCGCCGAGCCACTCGACAAAGCGCTCGGCGACGGGGATGTCGAGTCCGAGTTCGGCTCGTCGGCGGGCGAGCCAGGAGGCGTCGGTGGTGACGAACGATGCAGTCGCGGCATCTCCGGGCAGCGTGTCGACCAACCAGAAGGCCAGCACGACGGTGACCGCGAAGGTGAGGAGAGCCTGGGCGATCCGCACCCCCGCTCGTCTGGGCTCCATCAGTCGGCGCGGGACCCGAAGAACGGCGCGGACTGGCTCGAGGGGACGTCGCCGGCGGCGTGTGTTGTGCCGTTGAGGAACGGTTGGTAACCCCAGATGAGCTGGCCCCCCTGCTCGGACACCTCCACGGCGAGCTCGGAGACCGCCGCCTGGCGTTCGGCGTCGTCGGTGATCGCCGCGGCGTCGGCGAGACGCCGGTCCCAAGCCGCATCGGCACCGAATCCGTCGAGGTTGAAGCCGCCCGCGGTACCCGTGGTGAACGGCAGTGCGGTGGCCGTTGACCGATTGACCCAGTAGATGGAGAACAGGGGGAGTTCCATCAGGGCCGGGATGTCAGCGAAGTAGGCCGCCGGGTCCCGACGGTCGAGCGTGAGGGATAGTCCGGCTTCGCGGGCCTGGGTGACCAGTAGCTCGGCGGCGTCGTTGAGGCCGGGGACCACGTCCGAGGTCACCAGGGTCAGCTCCTCGACCCCCGCCTGCTCGAGGAGGGTCCGCGCACGGGCCAGGTCGCGGGTGACCTCGGAGAGGTCTTCGGGGTAACCGCTGATGCCCTTGCCCAGGACGTCCTCGCCCACGACAGCGCCCTGGCCGAGGACGGTGCCGACGAGGCTCTCCCGGTCGACCAGCAGCTTGAACGCGGCGCGCACCCGCTCGTCGTCGAACGGCGCGACGCGGGTGTTGAGGATGAGCCCCAGAGCCTTGGAGTCCGCCGGACCACCCTCGGTGATCCGGGCCGGTTCGGTCACCGTGCGCGCGGCGGTGACCGGGAGGTCGTTGGCATAGTCGACGTCGCCGGAGACCACAGCGCGGGCTCGAGCATCGGGGTCTGCGATCGACCGCACCTCGAGTCGGTCGATGCCGACACCAGGGTGATGGGGGTTGGGCGTGAAGACCCACCCGTCCTCGGCCGATCCGGACTCGAGGACGAAGGGTCCCGAGCCGACGCCGCTCTCGGGGTCTCCGCCCTTGTACACCGAACTCTGCGGAGCCAGGACTGCCTCGACGAAGTCGGCCCGCGGCGCGCTGAGGTGTAGCTCCACGGTGCGCTCGTCGACCGCGCGGGATGCCTCGGTGTCGAGCGGGGCGAGGAAGGATCCGGCCATCGGGGAGGCGGCCGTGTAGACCAGCGAGGCGAGCGCGTCCTCGGCGGTCACCGGCGAGCCATCCGAGAAGGTGGCATCGGGCCGGAGCCGGACCGTCCACACATCGGCCGCGTCGTTCGAGGTGATCGACTCGGCCAGTTGGGGTACCGGCTCGTTGTCGAGGAGGACGACCAGAGAGTCGTAGACCGCGAAGATGCCGACCCACGCTCCCGGTGAGGTCGCTGCGGCGGGGTCGAGCGTGTCCCCCGGGGAGACCATCGCCGCTACGCGGACGGTGCCCCCCGCTCCGGTCGAGCCGGAGCCGTCCTCGGCCCCGTTTGCGCCCCCATCCTCGGTGGCGCAGGCGCCCAGGGTGAGTCCAGCGCCGGTGACGGCACCGGTGACGGCGATGAGACGGAGGAAACCGCGGCGATCCATGAGCGTGGTGGTCCTTAGGTAGGTGCGTGGTGATGGGTGGGGAGGGGCCGCGTCAGCCGAGACCGGCCTGGATGCGGAAGAGGTCCTGGTCGATCCACAGACCCGCGGCTTGCCCGGCGGCGACGGCGCGGGCCACGAAGGCGAGCGGTACGGGGTCATCGCGACGGCGGGCGCAGTCACCGGCGGCAAACACGCGCGGGTCCGACGTGCGCTGTTGCCAGTCCACCAGGATGTGCGCGCCCTCGGTCTCGACATCGAGTCCCAGAACGGAGTGCCGCGGCAGTTCGCGGGGGGTGTGGAACACCGCTCCGAAGGTGAGGTCCTCGCCGCCGGCCGAGACCGTCAGAGCACCGTCGGTCCCGGTGACCTCGGCGACGGCACGGTGATCGACGACGATTCCGTTGCGTGCGAGGGTCTCGTGGATCTCGTCGGGAACGGAATGGCCGTTGGCGAGCAGGGTGACGTCGCGGGAGAAGTGGGTGGCGAGATAGACCGCCTGCAACCCCGGTTGGGCGGGGTTCTCCGGGGCGTCGGTGAGGACGGCGAGCCGCCGCCCGTCGACCTCGTGGCCGTGGCAGAACGGGCAGTGGAAGACCCCCTGACCGAAGCGCTCCGCCACTCCGGGTATCCCGCTCACGTCGTCGCGGACTCCGGCGGTGAGCAGGAGTCGCTCGGCCAGAAACGATCCGCCGTCCGAGGTCTCGAGACGAATCGGCGTGTCGTCGTCGGTCACTTCGAGCCCCGACACGGTGGAGTGCACGATCTCGACGTTCGGATGGGCGGCGACCTCATCCATCCCCACACCGCGCAGCTGCTCGGGAGGCCGGCCGTCGAAGCCGAGGTACATGTGCATCTCGGTCGCGGGGGCATTTCGGGGCTGCCCTGCGTCGACGAGCACGACCGTTCGCTTCTGGCGGCCCAGCACGAGTGCTGCGGTGAGACCGGCCGGTCCGGCACCGATCACGGCGACCTCGACGGCCGGCGGGGTGGGCGATGACATGGCGGCTCCCTGGTGGTTGTGCGAGGACGTGCGGTCGTCCCCTCTCGCACTGGGGAGACGAGCAACGACTGTAAAGACTCTATTGATAACGAGTCTCATTATCAATAGAGTCGTCCGAGTGGCGCCGTGGCCCAGTCCGGACGGCGACTGCTCCCGTGTGAGTGAGAGGTGGGTTATGCCGTCGAATCGGTCCGTAGTCGCAGCTGCCGTCTGCGACGTCCTGGAGGTCGACTCGGTGGGGCCGGGAAAACTGGTGGACCTGGGGCTGGACTCTCTCTCGGCGGTACGGCTCCAGCGACTGTTGGTGGAACGGACCGGGGTGAGGATCCCCCTACGGGACTTCGTGGGAGACATCGACCTCGAGTCGCTCGAGCGGAGTTGTGCGGCCGCGCGGTTGTCGGCAGTGACGTCGGCGGCGGTGGTGCCCGCGGGCGAGGGCAGGGTCGACGATGAAGGGAAGTCCCCCGTCGACTCAGTGGACCGGGAGTCGGTCCCGGATACGTTCGCCCTGAGTCCCGTGCAGAGCACCTACTGGGTCGGCCGAGGCGACGACTATCCTCTCGGCGGGGTCTCGACCTACTTCTACTCCGAATACGAGGTCGTCACGCCTCCCGGTACGGACGCCCTCTCGACCGTCAGTGAGCTCGAGTCGGCGTGGAACCGTGTGGTGGCCCGTCACCCGATGCTGCGTGCGGTGGTCGGTCGTGACGGCGCCGGTCGGGTACTCGACGACCCGGGGGCACATCGGTTCGAGATCGTGGATCTGCGCTCGGTCTCGGAACCGCAGGCGGACGAAGAGCGGGCGCGGCAGGACCTGTCCCACCGTCGCGCGCCCGCCCACAGATGGCCCGTGCACACCCTCGCCACCGTGCTGCGCCCGGACGGATCCGTGGTCCAGTGCGTGGGTTTCGACGTGTTACTCATCGACTTCCCCAGCATCCGACGAGTTCTCGACGAGTGGGGCTCGGAATACCGACACGAACGTGGGGGTGCGGCCGCGCCGGGGCACGGGGTGGTCCCCCCACCCGCCGTGCCGCGCTCCGAGGCCGCCGAGCGCGACGCCATGGAGTTCTGGAGAGGGAAGGCGCACGACCTGCCGGGTGGACCGTGGGACACCGCGCATCTGCGAGCCGAGCAGCTCACACCCCCGCGCTTCCGGCGATCGGAGGGTCGGGTGGACTCCGGCGCCTGGGAGGATTTCCGCTCAGCGGCCCGTGCACACGGTGTCTCGCCCGCAGGAGCGCTAGCGGCGTTGTTCGCTCTCGCCCTCCGGCGCTTCGGCGCCCGTGACCGCTTCTGCCTGGTCACAACCCTGTTCAACCCCGAAGCCCGGGATGAACCGGGCGTGGGGGACACCACCCGGACCGCCCTCCTCGACACTGCTCGGACGCAGTGCGCCGAGGGGTTCGTCCACTACGCCGTGCGCGTGACCCGCAACTTCTGGGATGCGGTGGACCATTCCGCGGTACCGGCGTCGCGAGTGGTCGGCGAGCTGCTCGGGCCGTCGACCGGCATCCCCGAACACCCCGTCGTCTTCACCTCGTCCATCGGGGACCGCGCCGGGGCACGCACGGACGTCTGGCTCGGCCGCCGCGGGTTCGGGGTGTCCCAGACTCCTCAGGTCCTCCTCGACGCCATCCACTGGGAAGAGGACGACGAGCTCGTCCTGGCCTGGGACCACGTGGTCGGGGCGGTCGACGAGAGCATTGTCGACGGCATGCGCCGTGCGGTCCAGGCGGCCGTCGAGGTGTTGGCCCGCGACGAGGCCGCGTGGACACGACCGGGATTGTTCCTCGACCCCTGGGTCCGCACCCCGAGGGCGCGACCGGTCTCCTACGCCACCGGCCCGGGTCTCCACGAGCCGGTGCTGGCGGTGTTGGACGAGGACGGAACGCGGCGGGTGGTCTCGCAAGGGGACCGAGTCGCGGATGCCGACGAACTCGCGTCCATCGCGGCGTGGACCCGCGGTGAGCTGATCTCCCGGGGCGTCTCACCCGAGGAGCCGATCCTCGTCCAGCTCGGCAAATCGGTGGAACAGATCGGCATCGTCCTCGGGATCACCTCGGCGGGCGCCGCGTATGTGCCCGTCGACCCGGCGTGGCCGCTCACCCGCGTTGAACGTATCGCCGCCCGCGCCGGGGCCCGGTTCGCCTTCGCCGCCGAGGGGACGTCCCTGCCCGGCGGGGTCACTGTGATTCCCGCCGTGATCCAACGGCCGGTGGACGATGCGGTCCGTCCCGATCTCGCCTCTGTCGAGGGGACCGGGCTGGCGTACACGATCTTCACCTCGGGCTCGACAGGGGAGCCCAAGGGCGTCGCCATCGAGCACGGTCAGGCCAGGACGACGATCGACGATCTGGCCCGCCGGTTCGAACCCGGTCCGACGGATGTGGTCCTGGGCTTGTCCGCATTGAGCTTCGACCTGTCCGTGTGGGATATCTTCGGCGGCCTGTCCGCCGGCGCGCGACTGGTCCTGCCCGAACGCGGGTCGGAGGCCGATCCCGAGCAGTGGCTGCGCACTATCGAGACCGAGGGCGTGACGATCTGGAATTCCGCACCCGCACTGGCCGAGATGCTCGCCGATTATGCGGAATCGGATCCGGAGCGTGCACGCACGGCGCTGGGTTCGCTCAGGCTGGTGATGATGTCCGGCGACTGGATCCCGGTGACGCTGCCGGATCGACTCCGCGACCTCGCACCGCATGCCGTCGTCGTGAGCCTCGGCGGGGCGACAGAGGCCTCCATCTGGTCGATCCACCACGTCGTCGGTGACGTCCATCCGCAGTGTCCGTCCATTCCCTACGGCACGGCGCTGGACGGACAGTGGTTCCGAATCCTCGACGGCCCGGACGGGGAACCGGTTCCGGTGGGCGTCGCGGGCGAGTTGTTCATCGGCGGCCACGGCGTGGCACGCGGGTACCTGGGGGACGAGGAACAGACCGCGGAACGGTTCCGGGTCCATCCCCTCTACGACGAACGCCTCTACCGCACCGGCGACGAGGGGATGTGGTTGCCCGACGGGACCATCCGGTTCCTCGGCCGCGTCGACCGCCAGGTCAAGGTGAACGGCTACCGCGTCGAGCTCGGCGAGATCGACGCCGCACTCACGCGCCTCGACGGAGTACGAGCAGGAGTCTGTAGCGCGGTCGACGGCCCCGGCGGTGGCAAGCGCCTCGTCGGGCACGTCGCCCTGACCCCGCAATCCGGTCTCGACCAGCGTGCTATCCGCGCCGCCCTCCGGAACGCGCTGCCGGCGTACATGGTCCCCACCGCTGTCATGATTCACCGGGAGCTACCGGTGACGGCGAACGGCAAGATCGACCACAGAGCGCTTCCCAACCCGTTCTCCACCGCGTCGTCGACCCCAGGGACGGACACCGCCGCGCAGCCTGAACTGGCGCGGCCTGAAGCCGCGCAGCCCAGCCCCGTGCAGCCTGAACCCGAGCCGTCTCCTCCCGTGGCACTTGCTCCTATCGGGTCCGACGACACGCGACACGATGAGTCCGACGGAGCGCGCCTACAGGCGGGTGCGACAGGCACCGCAGTTCTGGTGCCCGAGCTGGCAGCTCTGCTGCCGGACGACGTGGATCCGGCTCTCGAACCGCTGGCTGCCGGGCTGGACTCACTCGCCGTGGTGCGCATAGCGAACCTCGTCGAGGACCTCACCGGCTCCCGGCCGGACCTCGAGGAACTCTTGGCAACACCGTTGGGCAGGATCCTCCGCGAAGACTCGGACCAGGGGCTCGGGCTCGAGCCCGGGACCCAGCCCGCTCAGACTGCCGCGGTCGTCGCAGCTCCCGCCACGCCCGCCACGCTCACCGTGCCCGCCACGCCGGTCGCGCCCTCTCCCGCCGCCCGGGCCTCGCACGAGTCGGGCACGGACCTCCTCGATATGGCCCGTGCCGGATCCGGCGTGGAGGTGACGATCGCCGCCGGAGACGGCCCGCTCGGTTCGCAGCTACTCGCGGCGGGCCGATGGCTGAGCCGGATCGAGCAGTCCGCGCCCGAGGAGGGGCTGGAGGTGGACGCCACCGCAGGTGGGCAGGACCAGCTCGTCGCACTGCGCCTCGGTCGGAGGTCCACGTTGTCGTTAGCCCCCGCGTCGCGGCCGCCAGTCCCGGCCGAGTCCCCGGTCCAGACGACACGTCCGTCGGGCGTCATCGACGCGCCCGCCACGGCTGATTACGTCGCGACTGCGCCCGCCGTGGCGGCTCCCGGAATGGCGGCGGTCACGAGCGCCCCGCTGACGGAGATGCAGGTGGCCTATCTCGTCGGCCGCGCGGACCCGTGGTTGGGTCGCCCGGTCGCGCCGCGCTACCGGACCGAGGTCGAGGTGGACGACCTCGATGTCGTGGCGCTCGAGCGCGCGCTGGACGCGGTCGTGGACGCCCATCCCATGCTGTCGGCACGAGTCGACGACAACGGCCGGCAGGTCATCGACAGCTCCGCACGGCCGAGACTGCAGATCGAGGATCTGAGCGCAGCGACGATCCCGGAGGTGCGCGCCGAGCGTGAACGCCGCCGGGTCGAGGAGATGTCCTGGATCCACGACCCCCAGAGCGGGCAGCCCTGGCTCGAGCTCCGCGCCGTACGGTTGCCGGCGCCGGCCTCGAAGATGTCCCGGTGGATGGTCGTTCTCATCCTCGACATGCTGTTCTGCGACGTGCGTGGAGCGGAGATCCTCGCCCGTGACCTCACGGCGGCGTACCGGGGCGACCCCGTCGACCAACCCCCGGTGGGATTTCTCAGCTGGGCGGATGCCCGCGCCCGTGCCAGCGTCGGTGCCTCGGCGCCACCGCAGATGGGAACGCCGAGACCGCCCGTCCTGCTGCCGGTCCGGCCCCCCGAGAACTCGGGTTTCACCCGTCGACGCCGCCAGATCGACCCGCGGACGACCACGGAGTTGATCCGGCGATGTGCAGTCCACCGGACCACCCTGGACGCGGTACTCGTCACCGCTTTCGGCGCGATCCTGGCCACCGACGACGGACACCGACCGCCGGTCGTGGTCACCGTTCTCGATCGCCCCGCCGAACACCGTGATGTCGTGGGTGAGTACACCTCGACAGTCGTCATAGACCCCCCGGACGGCCGGTCCACGAGCGAGCGCGCCCGGGCCGCGGCGACCCGCCTACTCGAGGGCGTCCGTGATCTCGGACGCGACGGATCCGGCCACGGCAACACGCGGATACGTGAACACCTCCGTTCCGGTGGCGGCACCGGCGTGCTGCCCGTCGTCTACTCCTCGGGCCTGACCGGGTGGACCGGCGGACCGGCCGCGTGTGATGCGCTGGCGGAGTTGGGTCAACCGGTCCACTCGATCAGCTCGACCCCGCAGGTGCTGATCGACCTGCAGAGCTTCCGCGACACCGACGGCTCGCTGCTGCTCGTCCTCGATGCGGTGGAGGACGCCTTCGTCGGCGGCGCGCTGGACAGCATCGTCGACCTCCTCGCCGCGACCGTGACGGCGCTGGCCGACGGAGACGACCGCTGGCACGAGCCCGGCTTCCCCTCGACGGCGACGCCGGGTGTGCCCCGACGCGATGTCGCCGGGCTGGGCCGTACCCGGCCCGCAACGATCTCGGGACGCCGCGCACCCGATGAGGGCGACCGCGGCCTGCTGACCCTCGTGCGCGAGACGGTCGCCGAGGTGCTCGGCCGGACCCCCGGGCACGACGAGCTGGATCGGGGCTTCTTCGAACTCGGGATGACGTCGATGGATCTCGTCCGACTCCGCAGGACACTCGCCGACCGAGGACACCGGGTGGAGCTCGCGGAGCTCTTCGCCCATCCCGACATCCGATCACTCGCCGCGGGCATGCAGGCCACACCGATCCGGGTTCTCAGCCCGGACACGAGCCCTAACCCGAGCTCACACCCCGGCTCGGACCGCGCCGGGCTCGCCACCGATCCCGATGCGCACGATCTGCTCGCGCAGGCCCGTCAGCGCGGGCGTCAGCGCCGCCGCATCCGGCAGGAGACCCTCTCATGACCCGTCCCGTCGATCCGAAACTGGCGCACCACGAGTCGGACATCGCCGTCATCGGGATGTCGTGTCGTCTCCCGGGAGCGCCCGACGTCAACGCGTTGTGGCGACTGCTGCTCGACCGGAGAGAGGGGGTGCTGCGGACCGATCGGGAGTCCGCCCGTCGTGACGGCGCGCCGTCGGAACTCGTCGACCACCCGGGCTTCGTCCCCACCGGATCGGACCTCGGCCCGATCGACGGCGTGGACCTCGCCGCGTTCGGATTCACCCGGCACGAGGCCAGGTACCTGGATCCGCAGCACCGGGTCTTCGCGGAGGAGGTGTGGCACGCACTCGACGACGCGGGCCACGGACACGGCTCGGGCGTGGACCGGGTGGGGCTGTTCGCCGGGTGCTCTCCTTCGGCTTACCTTCACCACGCCTTCCGGCAGTCCTTCGACCCGTCCGGTGGAACCGATCCGGCCAACGCCATGCAGATCGCGCTGGGGACCATGCCGGACTACCTGGCGACCGGGATCGCCTACCGGATGAACCTCACCGGGCCCGCGCAGACCGTGCTCACCGCCTGCTCGACCTCACTGGTTGCTGTCCACCTCGCGGCGGAATCGCTGCGCAGCGGCGAGTCTGACATCGCGGTCGCCGGCGGGGTCACCGTGCGGGTACCCGCGTCTCGCGGGTACGTCCACATCCCTGATGGTCCGTTCTCCGTCGACGGGCACACCCGGAGCTATGGCAGCGGGGCCTCGGGAGCCGTGTTCACCCAGGGGGCGGGCGCGGTCGTCCTGCGCCGGTACGGCGACGCCGTGCGGTCCGGGGACCAGATCCGTGCGGTGATCCGAGGCAGTGCCGTCAACAACGACGGAGCCGCCAAGGCCGGGTTCGTCGTCCCGGGGGTCGACGGTCACGCCACGGTCATCGCCGAGGCACTGGCCGGAGCGGGACTGGAGCCACGGGACATCGGGTACATCGAGGGACACGGGACGGGAACCCGGATGGGCGATCCCGTCGAGGTGGCGGCCTTGCACCGGGTCTTCGGGCGGTCGGAGCGGCCGTGGTGCCGGCTCGGCTCGATCAAGTCCAATATCGGGCACACCGAGGCCGCCGCCGGGGTGGCAGGACTCATCAAAGCGGTGCTCGCGGTCGAACTGGGAGTCATCCCGGCCTCGTTGCACTGCGCCGACCCCAACCCTGACCTCGGGCTCGACGGTTCCGCCTTCCGCTGCGCCGACACCACGTCCGACTGGGAGCCGGAACGGCCCCGCATTGCCGGGGTCAGCTCGCTCGGATTCGGCGGAACCAACGCCCACGTCGTCGTGGCGCAGTCCGAACGCACACCAGGCGCCGACCCCGACCCCCGCCCGCAGCTGTGGCTCCTCGGCGCGGCGAGCCGCACCGCGCTCGACGGGCTGATCTCGTCTGCTCGGAGCGCCGCGTCCGCGACCTCAGGTGAGCGCAGCGCAACCGCGATCCCCGACCTCGCCCACTCGCTGTCGCGTT
>NZ_JAALEE010000182.1:0-6302 GCF_014145265.1 Dietzia sp. CW19
CTCTACGGCCGTGACGCCACCATGGGCCTGCACCAGGACCGCGACGAGGCCAGCTCGGCGCCGGTGGTCTCGCTGAGTCTCGGCGACACCTGCACCTTCCGCTTCGGTACCCCACACCACCGTGGCCGCCCGTACACCGACGTGCGGTTGGAGTCCGGTGACCTCGTGGTGTTCGGTGGACCGTCGAGGATGGCCTTCCACGGTGTTCCCAGGGTGTTCGACGGCACCGCGCCGGCCTGGTGCCGGGACGTGCTCGGCGCGGGTCCGGGGCGCGTCAACATCACTCTCAGGCAGACCCGCTGACGGGCCCCCGTCCGGCCCCGGCCTGGCCTCACCGGCCCCGACCGGCGGGCTCGCGTGCCGGTCAGGGCCGCATGCGCCGGAAACTCACCACGGGCCGGTCCCCGGCCAGGTCCTCTCGGGGGGCGCACACCGACTCCACCTGCCGGCGGGCCTGCTCGGGGACGGGGGTGCCGGGGTCGAGGACCGAGAGGTACTCCTTGTGCTCGGCCAGCGCGGCGACGGCCGGTTCGACGAACCCCTCGACGTCCACGTAGTGGGTGGGCTGCGGTGCGGACTCGAACCACATCCGGGGACGCCCCTCGGCGGCGTCCACGCCGACGGCGGCCACCAGGTCGTCGTACGTCGCGCCCACCGCGGCACCGAACTCCATGTGATCGCTCTGGTTGGGGGCACCGGGCGCCCACTCGGGCCCCGAGTACAGGGAGATCACGATGTCCGGCCGGTGACGGCGGAGGGAGTCCGCGATCGCGTCGCGGAGCTCCGAGTCGTTGACGATCCTGCTGTCGGGGAAACCGAGGAACTCCACCTCCTCGACGCCCACGATCGCCGAGGAGCGGCGCTGTTCCTCCTCCCGGACCGGTCCGGCGATCGAGGGGGGCATCCCCTCGATCCCCGCCTCGCCGCTCGAGGCCAGCACGTAGACGATGTGGCGACCCTCCGCGGTCCAGCGGGCCACCGCGGCGGACATGCCGTACTCGGGATCGTCGGGATGGGCGACCAGGACCAGGCCGCGGGTCCAGTCGGTGGGAAAGGGCTCGGGTGGGGTCATGGGGAGAGTATTGCCGATCCGGGGTGACGAGTCGGTAGCGTCCGAACACATGGCCCTCACCGAGTGGTTGCTCTCCGCGCACGAGCGGGGCAACCCTGACACCCGTCTGGATTCCCGTCATCCCGGGAACGAGGCCTGGTCGGAGGGCAACGAGGTCCGCCCACTGGTCCACGGGGCCACGTATTTCGCCGAGCTCTTCGACAGGATCGAGGCCACCGGGCGGGGCGATCTGATCCTGTTCACCGACTGGCGCGGCGACGCGGACGAGCGGCTCACGGGGGAACCCGGCAGCGAGGTCTCGGCGGTACTGCGACGGGCCGTCGACCGCGGGGTGGCCGTGCACGGGCTCGTGTGGCGCTCGCACTCGGGGATCGACGAGTTCTCCCACGAGGAGAACCGACGGCTCGGGCGGAAGGTCGATGACCGGGGCGGCAACGTCCTGCTCGACATGCGGGTGCCGCCGCGCGGGTCGCACCACCAGAAGATGGTGGTGATCCGACACGCGGACGCCCCGCGGCGGGACGTGGCCTACGTGGGCGGCATCGACCTGTGTCATTCGCGGCGGGACGACGCCCGACACCGGGGCGACCCGCAGGCGCAGTCGATGTCCGAGGTCTACGGGGTGACGCCGCCGTGGCACGACGTGCAGTGCGCCATCTCGGGACCGGCCGTGTACGACGCCGAGACGGTGTTCCGGGAACGGTGGGAGGACCCGGCGCCCCTGACGCGGTCGCGTCGCCGGTTCCGCGTGGACCGCGACCACGTGGACGTGCGCGCCGAACCGTTGCCCCCGCAGGCGCCGCCGCCGGCGGTGCTGGGTGGCACGCACGTCGTCCAGCTGCTCCGCACCTACGCCGGCCGGCACGGTCGACGTGCCTACCCGTTCGCACGGAGGGGTGAGCGGAGCGTCGCCCGCGGGTACGCCAAGGCGTTCGAGCGTGCCCGTGACCTCATCTACGTGGAGGACCAGTACCTGTGGTCGCGCGCGATCGCGGACTCCTTCGTGGAATCGCTCCAGCGGGACGAGGGACTGCACCTGGTCGTCGTGATGCCCCGGTGGACGGACAGCGACAACCCGGTCTCCCGTCTCCCGCAGCTCCTCGGCCGGCAGCGCGCCATGAGCCGACTCGCCGCCGCGGCCCCCGGCCGGGTGGCCTTCTACGCGCCGGAGAACTCCGACGGCACCCCGGTCTACGTCCACGCCAAGGTGTGCGTCGTGGACGACACCTGGTGTTCGGTCGGCTCCGACAACTTCAGCCGGCGCTCGTGGACCCACGACTCGGAACTCTCGGCGGTGGTGGTGGACACGGCCGCGTCCGATCACAGTCCGTACGCCCGCAGACTGCGTCTGACCCTGGCCGCCGAGCACCTGGGGCGCGGCGTGGACGGTCCGGGGTATCCGGGGGACGTGTCGGAGATCGCGCACGGGGACGGCGATCCGGGCGACGACGACGACCTCGCGCGCCTGATGCACGACTGTCCCGACGCGGTGGGGACGTTCCGGGCCTTCGCCGACTCGGCCGCCGCGCTCGAGGAGTGGCATCGCGGCGGTCGCCGGGGGACGCGGCCCCCGGGTCGGCTGCGTCCGCTCGCGCCGCCGCGGCTCAACCCGCTGACGATGGCGCTGGCGTTCCCGGCCTACCGCTGGCTGCACGATCCGGACGGTCGCCCCTGGCACCTGCGGGTGCGCGGACGGTACTGATCCGCGGACGGGACTGATCCGCGGGCGGTGCTGATCCGCGGGCGGGACCGCCGGGAGGCCCCGGTCGGTCTGGGTAGGCTGAACCGCGCACGTCGCGTCGATCGACCACCGGAGGCCATGGTGACCCTGCTCTTCCCCGACTACCGCCCCTCCTGGGAGACCGACGACCACCGGCTCCTGCGCGAGCACGCCCGCGCCTTCTTCGCCAAGGAGATGACGCCCAACCAGGAGAAGTGGGCCCGGCAGAAGCACGTGGACCGCGAGACCTGGCTGCGCACCGGCGAGGCCGGGCTGATCTGCCTCGACGTGGCCGAGGAGTTCGGCGGCCAGGGCGGGGACCCGGGCATGGAGTACCTCGTCACCGAGGAACTCGTCTACTCGGGGGACACGGCGTTCGGCATGGGGGTCGGATCGACCATCACCCCCCACTACGTGGCCAACTACGCCACCGACGAGCAGAAGCGGGAGTGGCTGCCCAGGTTGTGCTCCGGTCAGTGGATCTCCGCGATCGCCATGAGCGAGCCCGGTGCCGGTTCGGACCTGCAGGGCGTCCGCACCACCGCGCGGCGTGACGGTGACCAGTACGTCATCAACGGCTCCAAGACCTTCATCTCCAACGGTGGCTCCGCCGACTTCGTGGTGGTGGCGGCCAAGACCGACCTCGACGCCGGCCACAAGGGCATGGCGCTGTTCGCCGTGGAGGCCGACACCCCCGGTTTCGAGCGGGGCCGCGTGCTGGAGAAGATGGGCCGTCACGGCGCCGACACCGCGGAGCTGTTCTTCAACGACATGCGTGTGCCCGCCGCCAACCTCCTCGGCGGCGAGGAGGGGCAGGGCTTCTACCAGCTCATGAACCAGCTCCCGCGCGAGCGCCTGGCGATCGCGGTGGACGCCCTGGCGATGGCCGAGGCCGCCGTGGTGGAGACCCTCGCCTACACCCGTGAGCGGCAGGCCTTCGGCAAGCCGATCCTCGACTTCCAGAACACGCGGTTCGAGCTGGCGGCGTGCAAGACCTCCGTCATGGCCACCCGCACCTTCATCGACCACTGCATCTCCCGCGAGATCGCCGGCGAGCTGGACGCCGTGACCGCCTCGATGGCCAAGCTCCAGGCCACCGACATGCTCGACGACGTGGTGGACCGCTGCCTCCAGCTGTTCGGGGGCTACGGCTACATGATGGAGTACCCCATCGCGCAGAAGTTCGCCGCCGCCCGCGTCATGCGGATCTACGGCGGCACCAACGAGATCATGAAGGAGGTCATCGGCCGGGCGCTGTGACCCGCCGCGCGTGGGCGTCGAGCGGCTACTATCGACAGTCGTCGATACATTCTGCCGGGGGAGCCACCGTGACCGATCGTCCGTCCGTCCTCTTCGTCTGCGTCCACAACGCGGGCCGCTCACAGATGGCCGCGGCCTACACCGAGCACCTGTCCGGAGGCGCGGTGGAGGTCCGCTCGGCCGGGTCGGCGCCGGCGGACTCGATCAACCCGGCCGTCGCCGAGGCGATGGCGGAGGACGGCATCGACATCTCGGCGGCCACGCCGAAGGTCCTCACCACCGAGGCGGTGCGGTCGAGCGACGTGTGCATCACCATGGGCTGCGGTGACGTCTGCCCGGTCTTCCCGGGCAAGCGGTACCTGGACTGGACCCTCGACGACCCCGCCGGTCAGGGTGTCGACGCGGTCAGGCCCATCCGAGACGAGATCAGGCGCCGGGTGACCGGACTCCTCGCCGAGCTCGGCGTGCGCCCGGTCTAGCGTCCGCGCAGGATCTCGGTGAGCTGACGGACGGTGGGCACCTTCCCTCCCAGGACGAGGTCGTCGTCGACCACCAGCCCGGGTGTCTTCATCAGTCCGTAGCCGGCGATCTCGCCGACGTCGGTGACCTCGACGATCTCCGCGTCCTCGCCCAGCGCTGCCAGGGCCTCCCTCGTGCGGGTGACGAGGGTGTGGCAGTTGCGGCAGCCGGGCCCGAGCACCTTGACGATCATGGTTCCTCCTGCATCCGGGGTCAGGCGATCACGTTGAACAGTAGGCCGATGGCGAGGATGCCGGCCGCCACGACGGCGAAGAACAGTGCGAGCAGTGGTGGCCTCATGACCCGCCTGAGCATGATCGCCTGGGGGATGGACAGCGCGATCGAGCTCATGATGAACGCCATGACGGTGCCCAGGCTCATGCCCTTGGCCCACAGTGCCTCGGCGATCGGCACGACCCCGGCTCCGTTGACGTAGAGCGGGATCCCCGCGAGGGTGGCCACGAACACCGCCAGCGGGTTGTCCGGGCCCGCCCAGCGGAGGAAGAAGTCCTCGGGGACCCATCCGTGGATCACCGCGCCGACGCCGACGCCCACCACCACCCAGATCCACACGCTACGGAGGATGTCGCGGGATTCGCCGAGAGCGGCGTCCACCCGTTCGCGCAGCGAGGGCACGTGGCCGTCCGCGCGGAGTACGGCGACGCGGGTGGTGAAGACGACGTCGTCGACCCACCTGTCGAGCCGGAACCGGGACAGGGCCCATCCCGCGACGAAGGCGATGGCGGCGCCGGCGCCGACGTAGGCGGCGGCGATGTGCCACCCGAACATCTCGCCGATCATGATGGCCGCGATCTCGCTGATGAGCGGGGAGGCGATGAGGAAGGTGAGGGTGACCGAGAGCGGGATCCCCGCGGCCACGAAGCCGATGAACAGTGGGATCGAGCTGCAGGAGCAGAAGGGGGTCACCACGCCGAGCACGATGGCCAGCGTGAGGCCGACGAACAGCCCCCGGCCCTCGAGCCAGTCCCGCGCGCGGTCGAGGTCGAGGCTCGCCCGGAGCATGCCCACCAGGAACATCAGCCCGAGGAGCAGGAGGACGATCTTGATGGTGTCGTAGAGGAAGAAGTGCACGGCACCGATCGCGCGGTCGGCGAGGTCGAGTCCGAGCCAGCCGACGGCCGCGTCCCAGAACCACTCGTTGGCCACCCACAGGGCCACCCAGGACACCGCGGCCAGCGCGAGCGCCGCCACGAGCCGACGCTGCTCACGGGCACCGGTGTCGGTGTCCGGGGCGTCGTTCTCCGGGCCGGACGGGCCGGTCGCGGAGGCGGGCAACGAGGTCATACCTCCACTGTAGGATTGGTATCGATGAGTGTCGATAGGAACTGTTCAGGGGGTGGCGAGAGGGGGTCGGGCAGGGTGAGGGACGTCGTGGTGATCGGAGGCGGCCAGGCCGGCCTGGCCGCCGGTTTCCATCTCACCCGCGCCGGCGCGGACTTCGAGATCCTCGACGCGTCCGACGGGCCGGGGGGTGCGTGGCCGCACACCTGGCCCTCGCTGCGACTGTTCTCGCCCGCCGACTACTCGTCCCTCCCGGGTCGCCGGATGCACCGGACGGACGACGGGAACCCCGACGCGGCCCACGTGGTGGAGTATCTGCGCGGGTACGAGGAGTACTACGGGCTGCCCGTCCGGCGCGGGGTCCGGATCGTGGCCGTGGAGCGGGACGATCCGGACGGGTTCGTCGTCCGTGCCGCCGACGGCCGCCGG
>NZ_JAALEE010000015.1:0-6037 GCF_014145265.1 Dietzia sp. CW19
AAGAGCAGGGGCAGCGCGAGCGCCCCGAACAGCATGAGACCCGTCCGGTATCCGGTGCGGTGCGAGGCGCGGTCGGAGATCGCCCCGATGAGCGGGTAGGCCAGCACGTCGATCACCTTGGGGACCAGCACCAGCACCGTCGCCACCGCGGCGGCGACGCCGATCGAGTCGGTGAGGTAGTAGGCCAGTACCAGCCCGGGCAGTGTGCTGAACGCGCCCGTGCCCACGCTGCCGGCGGCGTACGAGGCGAGCATCCGGCCCGAGGGACGCCCGGCGGACCGGCCGTCGTCACGCGCGGCCTCGCCGTGCGCCCGTGTGGTGGTCATGGACAGACTCTAGGGCGAGGCGAGCGCGTTCACCGTTGAAAAGAGCGTTCCGCGCACCTGGCTCTCACGAAACGTGTGCGGAACGGCCTTCGCGATGGGGAATGAGGAGTGTGCCGGGACCCGCCTCAGCCTCGCCAGTCGAAGGTGTCCGGATCCGGGCCGGAGCGAGTGCCGTTGTGCAGGGCCGATATCGAGGCCATCTGCTCGTCGTTCAGCTCGAAGTCGAACACGTCGAGGTTCTGACGCATCCGCTCGGGGCTCGAGGACTTGGGAAAGACGATGTCCCCGCGCTGGAGCACCCAGCGAAGCACGACCTGGGAGACCGAGCGGTCGACCTGCTCCGCCAAGGCGGTGAGCTGCGGGTCGCCGAAGACCGCGCCCTGCGCGAGCGGGCTCCACGCCTCCACTGCGATCCCGCGGTCCGCGCACGCCGCGCGGACCTCGTCGTTGACGAAGTAGGGGTTCGACTCGATCTGGTTGACGGAGGGAGTGCTGAGGCCCGCCTCGGACAGTCGCGCGAGGTTGGCCGGGGTGAAGTTGGAGACCCCGATCGAGTCCACCGCGAAGTCGGCGCGGATGCCCTCCATGGCCTCCCAGACGCGGGCGACGTCGCCGTGCATCGCCAGCGGCCAGTGCACCAGGAACAGGTCGATCCGGCCGCCGAGGGCCTCGAGTGAGCGTTCGGCGGAGTCGCGGGCGGCGGCGGGCTCGTGGAAGGAGTTGTTGAGCTTGGTGGTGAGCCACAGCTCGTCACGCGGGATCCCCGAGGCCGCGATCGCGCGACCCACCCCGTCCTCGTTGCCGTACATCTGCGCGGTGTCGAGGTGGCGGTACCCGGCCTCGATAGCCTCGGTGACGACCTGCTCGGTGTCGGCGGGCGGGACCTGGTAGGTACCAAACCCGAGCTGGGGGATCGCACGGCCGTCGCCCAGGTCGATCAGCGGGATCTGCGGTGTCGAATCGGTCATGCGCCCCACCGTACGCCCGTCCCGGGATCACTCGCGACCGGTACGCAGCGAGGCCTCCACCAGGTCGAGCATCGCGCTCACGTGGGCCGTGCCGCGCCCTGTCGCGAGGTGGGTGATGAGTCCGTCGAGCACGATGTCGAGGTAGACGCGCAGCACGTCATCGGGGACGTCCGTCCGCATCCTCCCGGAGTCCTTCTGCTCCCGCAGGCGGGCGAGGATGGCCTCGTCGAGCTCCGCCTGCCGGTCGGTCCACCGCTCCCGGAAGGCCGGATCGGTGCGGATCCGTCGCGCGATCTCCAGTCGGGTCCCGAGCCACGAGAACTCGTGGGGGTCGGCCAGGATCTCCCGCATCACCTGGACCAGACCCTGCTCGGCCACCGTGGCCGCCATCGCCGCGGCGTCGTCGTGCGCCAACGCGAGGAACAGGGCGTCCTTGTCGTCGAAGTGGTGGAAGATCGCACCGCGGCTGAGACCGGTGGTCTCCTCCAGACGTCGGACCGTGGCGCCCTCGAACCCGAACTCGGCAAAGCACTCGCGCGCCCCCGACAGGATCTCCCGACGCCGGGCGTCCATGTGGTCCTGACTGACCCTGGGCATCTCACAACCTTCCTACGGATACACCACGGCGGTACGCGGTTCCCCCTGTCTCACCAGGAGTTACCGCGCACCGCCGTCGGGGTGGAGGTGATCAGCCCTTGATCATGTTGCGCAGCACGTACTGCAGGATGCCGCCGTTGCGGTAGTACTCCGCCTCGCCGGGGGTGTCGATGCGCACCTTGGCGTCGAACTCGACCACCTGGCCGTCCTCCTTGGTGGCGGTGACCTTGACCGTCTTGGGCGTGGTGCCGTTGTTCAGCTCCTCGATCCCGGTGATGTCGAACGTCTCCGTGCCGTCCAGGCCGAGGGTCTCGTGCGACTCGCCCTCGGGGAACTGCAGCGGCATGACACCCATGCCGATGAGGTTCGAGCGGTGGATGCGCTCGAACGACTCGGTGATGACGGCCTTGACGCCGAGCAGGCTGGTGCCCTTGGCCGCCCAGTCGCGGGAGGACCCGGTGCCGTACTCCTTGCCACCGAGCACCACGAGCGGCGTGCCCTGCGCGGCGTAGTTCTGCGCGGCGTCGTAGATGAACGCCTGCGGGGCGCCCTCCTGCGTGAAGTCGCGCGTGTAGCCGCCCGTCACACCGTCCAGCAGTTGGTTCTGGAGGCGGATGTTGGCGAACGTGCCCCGGATCATGACCTCGTGGTTGCCGCGGCGCGACCCGAACGAGTTGTAGTCCTGACGGGACACACCGTTCTCGTCGAGGTACTGCGCGGCCGGGGTGCCCGGCTTGATCGTCGACGCGGGCGAGATGTGGTCGGTCGTGACCGAGTCGCCGAGCTTGGCCAGGACGCGGGCGCCCTTGACGTCCTCGACCGGGGTCAGCTCCATCTGCATCCCGTCGAAGTACGGGGGCTTGCGCACGTAGGTCGACTTGGCGTCCCACTCGAACGTCTTGCCGTCCGGGGTGCTGAGCCCACGCCAGCGGTCATCGCCGGCGAAGACGTCGGCGTACTTGGACGTGTACTCCTTGGAGGAGATCGAGGCCTTGATGGTCTCCTCGATCTCCTCGGTGGAGGGCCAGATGTCCTTGAGGTAGACGTCGTTGCCGTCGGTGTCCTTGCCCAGGGAGTCGGCCTCGAAGTCGAAGTCCATGGTCCCGGCGATGGAGTACGCGATGACCAGCGGCGGGGACGCCAGGTAGTTCATCTTGACGTCCTGGTTGATCCGGCCCTCGAAGTTGCGGTTACCGGACAGCACCGCGGTGGCGGTCAGGTCGTGCTCCTGGATCGCGTTGGAGATCTCCTCCGGCAGCGGTCCGGAGTTGCCGATGCAGGTGGTGCAGCCGTAGCCCACGAGGTAGAAGCCGAGGGCCTCCAGGTCCGGCCAGAGTCCGGCCCGCTCGTAGTACTCGGTGACGACCTGCGAACCCGGCGCCATCGACGTCTTGACCCACGGCTTGGCCTTGAGGCCCTTCTCGTGCGCCTTGCGCGCGAGGAGCCCGGCGCCGATCATCACCGACGGGTTGGACGTGTTGGTGCAGGACGTGATCGAGGCGATGGAGACGATGCCGTGGTCCAGGACCATCTCGGTGCCGTCCACGGACACCTCGACGGGCTTGGAGGGACGTCCCTCGGAGCCGTCGGAGGCGTCGGCCCGGACCGAGCCCTCCTCGGCGTGCGAGAGGGTCGCGGTCCCGGTGTTGTCGGACGGGGCACCGCCCTCGGACTGCATCCGGCCCTTCTCGGTGTCACCGAGGGGGTTGACGCCGGCGTCCACGTAGTTGTGGATGTCCTTGCGGAACGCGCTCTTGGCGTCGGCCAGCTCGATGCGGTCCTGCGGACGCTTGGGTCCGGCGATCGACGGGACGACGTCGCCCAGGTCGAGCTCCAGGTATTCGGAGAAGACGGGCTCCTCCGCGTCGGCGTGGAGCCACATGCCCTGCTCCTTGGCGTAAGCCTCGACCAGGGCGAGCTGCTCCTCGTCGCGACCCGTCAGGCGCAGGTAGTCGATGGTCTCGCCGTCGATCGGGAACATGGCGCAGGTGGAGCCGAACTCCGGGCTCATGTTGCCGATCGTGGCGCGGTTGGCCAGGGGCACAGCCGCGACGCCGGCACCGTAGAACTCCACGAACTTGCCCACGACGCCGTGCTTGCGCAGCATCTCGGTGATCGTCAGGACGACGTCCGTGGCGGTGACGCCCGGCTTGATCGACCCGGTGAGCTTGAAGCCCACGACGCGGGGGATGAGCATGGAGATGGGCTGGCCGAGCATGGCGGCCTCGGCCTCGATACCGCCGACGCCCCATCCCAGGACGCCGAGACCGTTCTCCATGGTGGTGTGCGAGTCGGTGCCCACGCAGGTGTCGGGGTAGGCCTGCCCGTTCCGGACCATCACGGAGCGCGCCAGGTACTCGATGTTGACCTGGTGCACGATGCCGGTACCCGGGGGGACGACCTTGAAGTCGTCGAAGGCGCCCTGACCCCAGCGGAGGAACTGATAGCGCTCCTCGTTGCGCTGGTACTCGATCTCGACGTTCTTGTCGAAGGAGTCGCGACCACCGAAGGACTCGATGATCACGGAGTGGTCGATGACCATCTCGGCCGGCGCGAGGGGGTTGACCTTGTCGGGGTCGCCACCGAGGGTCTTGACGGCCTCACGCATGGTGGCGAGGTCGACGATGCAGGGGACACCGGTGAAGTCCTGCATGATCACGCGGGCGGGCGTGAACTGGATCTCGGTGTCGGGCTCGGCGGAGGGGTCCCAACCGGCCAGGGCCTCGATGTGCGCCTTGGTGACGTTCTTGCCGTCCTCCGTGCGCAGCAGGTTCTCGGTGAGGACCTTGAGGGAATAAGGGAGCTTGGCGGCTCCCTCGACCGCCGAGAGGCGGTAGATCTCATAGGCTTGGCCGCCGACCTCTAGGGTCCCCTTGGCGCCAAAGCTGTCAATGCTTGCTGTCACGTCAGCTCCACTCGTGGTGTGAATGTCGATTCGTCATCCCTCCCGGTGTCGCCGCGTGTCTCGGGCGGCAACGCCGGGGGCGGACACAGGACCCATTGTGGACCCTCGCGCCCGGTTGCGGTCACCAATTTACCAGTACGCTCGTTCTGTATAGGTTCCGGCACGCCCGAAGGTGGGGGGCGCGGAGCGGGTATCGCGCCGTCCGGCGCGCGTATTCGGTTCGACGACGACGAGATGGCACCATGTCGGCCGTGGACAACTCCGACGATTCCGTGACCACGCTCGCCTACGAGGCCGAGCCGGTGATGTCCTTGCAGGAGGGCGAGGTCCCGCAGTGGCTCGACTTCGAGGCCGTGTCCCGGGACCTGGCCGACGACGGGGTCTCCGCCCCGGAGCCGTTCGTCGAGGGACTGCGGACCGTCGTCACCGAGGCGGGGGACCGCGGGCTCGATCTCAAGGTGGTCTACACCGAGGCCCCGGCCGCCGTCTACACGGACGCCCGCGACCTCGCCGCCCTGCTGAACGAGGAGTACGAGGGGACGATCCTGGTCCGGACCCCGGTCTTCGTCGGCAGTTCCAGCGACACCATCCCCCGCCACAAGCTCGAGGCCGGCCAGGACGACGCCTGGGAGGAGTTCGACCCGGTGGCCTCCGCCTCCGTCTTCGCGCACAAGGTCACCGCCCCCGCCCCGCCCTGGGGCGCGTTCTCGGCGGTCGTGCTCGTGCTGGCGATCGTCGTGGCGGTCGCCTTCGTCGTCGCCCTCCGGCGGCGCCTGCGCTGACGATCTCCGGCGGCGATTGCGCTGCCGGACGCTCTCCACGGCCATCACCCGACACGCCTGCTTTTCTCGCGTTATTCGAGTTACAGCAGTGTATTTTGCCGTCCAATGTTCCGGACGGGACTTCTGTGACCTACGGTGCTAGAGGAACCATCGGTTCTGCCGAGTTGGTATGAGGCTCTAGTGGCGCAGGGGAAGGCATCACCCGAACCTCACCCTCCTCGGTGACGCGTCCCGCCGTGCGGGTCGCGCGGTCAGCCGCATCCTCGTGCGGTTATCGGAAGGTGAAACGTGAAGCCTGACCATTCTTCAAGCCGCGCTCCGGGAGCGCGGAGACGTCGGGGTCCGGTGCGCAGGCCCGGACACGCCCTACTCGCGGCGGCGCTCGTCCTGGGCACCGCCTCGGGCGTGGTCCACGCACCGGTGGTCGCGGCGCAGGAGGTCCCGGCGGCCTCGCCCGGG
>NZ_JAALEE010000183.1:0-3722 GCF_014145265.1 Dietzia sp. CW19
CCTGGCGCATCCTCTACACCAGCACAGCGCCGGACGACACCGTGGTGGCCGTCAGCGGCACGGTCATCGCGCCGGCCGACCGGGGCACGGACGCGCTCCCGCTGCTCAGTGTGGCGCACGGGACCACCGGGATCGTCCCGCGCTGCGCGCCGTCCCTCAGCCCCACCCCGTTCTCCGACGGTGCGGGCGCCGCGCTCACGGAGATGGTGACCGAGCACGGGTGGGCGGGGGTGATCTCGGACTACGTGGGTCTGGGAACCCCGGGGATGCACCCGTACCTGGTGGGACAGGTGGA
Source organism: Dietzia sp. CW19 (assembly GCF_014145265.1). Taxonomy (NCBI): domain Bacteria; kingdom Bacillati; phylum Actinomycetota; class Actinomycetes; order Mycobacteriales; family Dietziaceae; genus Dietzia; species Dietzia sp. CW19. Next base: position 296 of record NZ_JAALEE010000183.1, read on the forward strand.
GGCGCGCAACGTCCTCGACGCCTCCCGTGCGGCACAGCAACTCGACGGGGTGACCCTGAGCAGCGACACCGTTGTCTGGGGGCACTCGCAGGGCGGGCACGGTGCGCTGTGGACCGGTCAGATCGCCGAGGACTACGCTCCCGAGCTGACCCTGCTGGGCATCGCCGGGATGGCTCCCGCCACGGACCTCTACACGCTCGCCGAGCTGAGCAAAAACGAGGTGGGGGGCAAGACGGTCTCCGCCTACATCGCGCAGTCGTGGAACGAGGTCTACCCGGAGCTGGATCTGGCCGGGCACCTCAACCCGGGCACCGCGCACGGCGTGGAGAGGATCGGCGACCTGTGCTTCAACGAGAAGGACGCGATCGCCGCCCTCGTGCGGGGCACCCAGATCCCTGAGCAGGTGTTCCCCGACGCGGTCCTCGACGGCGACCTGGGGGCGACGTTGAAGGAGAACTCGCCGACCGGGCCGTGGCCCGCGCCGGTGCTGATCGCCCAGGGGCTGGCCGACCCGTTGGTCAAGCCGGCGATGCAGCAGGACTGGGTGGACGCCCGGTGCGCGGACGGCGAGCCGCTCGACTACCGGACCTACCCCGGCCGCGATCACAACGGGCTGGTCGCCGCGGACTCCCCGCTGACCCCGCAACTCGTGAGCTGGACCCTCGATCGCTGGAACCGGGCGGCGCCCACACCCACCTGCTGAGCGGGCGCAGGCGGGGGAGCGGGCTCCCCATTGACAGTTTCCTATATAGGAATATGATTGCGCCCATGGCACGGGCAGCGACGACCTCGGACGTGTTCAACGCGATCGCCGAACCCCAGCGCAGGGAGATCCTGGTCCTGCTGCGGGATGGCGAGCGGCCGGCGACCGAGGTCGCGCTCGAACTGGGGATCACCCAGCCCGGTGCCTCCAAGCACCTGCGGGTGCTCCGCGAGGTCGGCCTGGTGCGCGACCGACGTGAGGGCAAGCAGCGCATCTACCACCTCGACCCCGGCGGGCTCCGGTCCGTCCACGAGTGGGTCGGCGGGTTCGAGCGGTTCTGGAACGAGAGCTTCGACAGGTTGGACGACTACGTCCGCGAGATGGCGCGGGCCGAGGAGGAGGAGTAGACCATGGGGGACAGCAGGCGGGGTGACCCGACAGGGCCGGAGACCGCGGACCGCGAGATCGCCATCACCAGGTACATCGACGCGCCGCGAGAGCTGGTGTTCCGCGCGTTCACCGAGGTGCAGCACCTGGCGCGGTGGTGGGGACCGGAGGGGTTCACCACCACCACCCGGTCCTTCGAGTTCCGCGAGGGCGGCGTGTGGGACTTCGTCATGCACGGCCCGGACGGAACCGACTACCAGGAGTGGATCACCTGGCGCGAGATCGTCCCCCCGGAGCGGATCGCGCTACTGCACGGCGAGTCCGCGGAGGATCCGGAGGCGTTCGAGTCCGTCCTGGACTTCCGAATCGACGGCGGGGGGACCCGTGTCGAGTTCCGCACGGTGTTCCCGACGAGGGAGCTCCGCGATCGCGCGGCGCAGGAGTACCACGCCGTCGAGGGTGGCGAGCAGACCCTGGCCAACCTGGCGGTCCATGTCGCCGAGCTCGCCGACGCGCAAGGGGATGCGGGAGTGCGGAGGCAACTGGTCCGGGTCCACAACTTCTCCGTCTCGCTGGACGGGTTCGGTACGGGGGAGGGGCAGTGCCTCGAGGCGCCCTTCGGTCACGCCGGGCACCGGTTGTTGGAGTGGGCGCTACCGACACGGACCTTCCAGGACATGGGATTCCACGGGGACCGTGAGGCCTCGGTGGGGGTCGACGAGGCGTTCGCGAGCCGGTGGAACACGGGTATCGGCGCGGAGATCATGGGCCGCAACAAGTTCTCCCCCACCCGGGGCCCCTGGGCGGACGAGACGTGGCGTGGCTGGTGGGGGGACACCCCGCCCTTCCACACCCCGGTGATCGTCCTGACCCATCACCCCAGGCCGACGCTGGAGCTGGACGGGGGCACCACGTTCCACTTCATGGACGCCGAACCCGCCGCGGCGCTCGACGCCGCGCGCGAGCTGGCAGGTGGCCTGGACGTCCGCATCGGCGGGGGAGCGAGCACGATCCGCCAGTTCCTCCGGGCGGACCTGATCGACCAGATGCACATCGTCGTGGTGCCCGTCATCCTGGGCCGGGGGGAACGGCTGTGGGACGGGGTGGAGGGGCTCGAGGAGCGATTCCACATCGAGTCCACCACCTCGCCCAGTGGGGTCACCCACCTGAGCTTCTGGCGTCGCCGTACACCGGGGCCTCGGACAACCTCAGGCGTGTGACGAAGCGCCGGGGCTCACCCGAGAGCGGGTCGGTGAACGCCAGCTCCCTCGCGAGCAGCTGGAGAGGCAGGGAGTGATCATCCGGGATCTCCGGTAGCAGGTCGGGGTACCGGCGATCACCCAGGATCGCGATCCCCAGTGCCGCCAGGTGTACCCGCAGCTGGTGCAACCGGCCGGTCCGGGGGCGCAGGATCGTGTGCAGCACCGGGCGCCCGGCCGCGCTCCTGCCGGCACCGAGGACGTCGACGAGGGTCTCGGTGTTCGGCGGGAGGTCGGGGCGGACGGCGACCCGTCGGTGGCCTCGCAGCCTCTCGAGGTGGTCGCGGTGGACGAGGGGGACCGGTCGCCCGGAGATCTCCGGCGTGTGCGGATCCCAGCCCGGCGGCCGCGTCGAGACAGCCTCGTAGACCTTGGCGACCTCTCGTCGTTCGAACAGGGTCTGGTAGGCGCCCCGTGTGGACGGGCGTGCCGAGAACATCACCAGCCCGGCGGTGGCGCGGTCCAGACGGTGGACCGGGGTGAGGTCGGGATTGTCGAGACGGACGCGGAGACGGACGAGCGCGGACTCGCGCAGGAACCCGCCCGTCGGGGTGGTGGGGAGGAAGTGGGGTTTGTCGATCACGACCAGATCGTCGCTGACGTGCACGATCTCCTCGCGGACGGGGAGCGGGTCTTCCGCCGGCACCTCGCGGTGATACCAGATGAACTCGTGTGAACCGAGGGCCGCCGTGGGGCCGACCGGGCGGGCGTCGGCGCCCACGAAATCGCCGGCGGCGAAGCGGCGGTGCAGATCGGCAGGGTCGAGGTGATCGAACCGCTCGACCACGTACTCGGCGATCGACGTCCACGGCCCGGCCGTCGGCACGCGGAGCCGCGTCGGTCCGACCCCGTCCCTCACGGGCAGGGGCGAGGGCATCGGCACGACCGCCATCCTCCCCAATAGACTGGGGATCCACCACCCGATCCGGATTCGAGGACCGCACGATGGCACCGCACGACCCCGGCCCCGCCCCGGCCGCGCGGCCCGAGCCCTCGTCCCTCATCGGACCGGTGACCGAACCGGACATCCACGTGATGAGCTGGAACGTCCGCCGTCCGGTCCCGGCCGTGGTGGCGC
>NZ_JAALEE010000184.1:0-1975 GCF_014145265.1 Dietzia sp. CW19
ACGGCCGCGTCGACCTCGTCGCGCGTGCTGCCCGAGCGGAGCACCGCCACCAGACGCGCTCCGGGGACGTCGCCGTTCTCCAGTGCCTCCGCTACCGCGGTCCCGATCGCGCCGGCGCCGATCACGGCCACCGCCAACGGGGGGACGGATGCCCGGTCCGGCCGCGCAGAGGGGGAGTGGTGAGGGGTCATGGTGGCCTCACCGTACCCACGGCCCCTCCGCGGCCGCGCGTTCCCGGCGGTTACCCGGTGGAGCCCACGAGCATCGTCGGGGTGATCCCGAGGTTCGCCCCGTCCGCCACCAGTGCCCGGCCCTCGTCCGTCGCAAGCGCGGCTCCCATCGCCTCGGCGTCCGCGAAGAACAGCTGGGCCATCAGGTGGAACTCGGGTGCGGAGCCGTCCGGGCCGGGCAGGAAGCGTGTGACCTTGGCGTCGTCGAGGCCCGGAACCGCGCGGGCGAGGGGGATGTGGGTCCCGTCGTAGTACTCGTCGAACTTCTCGACGTCGTCGGGGGTTCCGTAGAGGACGGTGAGGGTGATCAAGGGGGTCCTTTCGAGGGGCGCTCCATCCGGTCGTCCGGAGGGTCGCGCACCGGGGATGATGCCGCAGTCGGTCGGGTGGGGAGACGGATTCGCCGGTTGTGGTCGGAGTCCGGATCGGTCGGACCGGCTCCCGATGTGCCAGCATGGTCCCCAGAGTCCCGTGGACGGGTCTCCCGGACGAGGGGCGCCGTACCCGGAGCGCGACAAGACGGCCCGCGGAGGCTGTCATGGCGTGGTTCGTACTCGTTCTGTCCGGGATCCTCGAGGCGGTGTGGGCCACCGCGTTGGGCAGATCCGAGGGCTTCACCCGGCTCGTCCCGTCCGTGGTGTTCGGGGTCGCCCTGGTCGTGAGCATGGCCGGGTTGGCCTACGCGATGAGAGGCCTCCCGGTGGGAACCGCCTACGCCGTGTGGGTCGGCATCGGCGCCTCCCTGACCGTGCTGTACGCCATGGCCACCGGCGCGGAACCGGTCTCGCCGGCCAAGGTGGTCTTCCTCCTGGTGATCATCGGCGGGGTGGTCGGACTCAAGACCGCTGCGTGACCGCCTCGTCAGCGCGGCGCCGGGGTCTACGGTGAGGTGATGAGATCGCGTGCGGCCGGACCACTGGTCGGCCTGGGACTCGTCTACGGGGCCGGGGCCGGCCTGATCATCGGGCTCGCGGTCGCCGGCCCGACCGGCCTGGCCCCGGGCCTGGTCATCGGCGCCGGCCTCGGTGCGGTCGCCGGGAACGTGGCGGAACTCGGGCGTACGGTGGTCCGGAGGCAGGCCCACCGACCCGAGACCCCTCGTGGTCTGCACCGTCATCGACGTCTCCCGAGAGGACCGGTCCACCCATGACCTCCATCACCACAGTCGACCGCGGACCGCGCGTCGTCGCCCGGCGCGTCACCGTCAACGCCCCCGCCGACGAGTTGTTCGCGCTGGTCAACGACCCCGCGAAGCACGGCCTCGTCGACGGATCGGGGACGGTCCGCGACAACGTCAAGGGCCCGTCCGCCCTGTCCGAGGGTGCGAAGTTCACCACGAGGATGCGGATGTACGGCGTCCCGTACCGCATCACCTCCACGGTGACCGAGCATGTCGACACCCCGGAGCTCAAGGTCGTCGAGTGGGCCCACCCCGCCGGGCACCGCTGGCGCTGGGAGTTCACCCCGACCGCCGACGGGCGGACCGAGGTCACCGAGAGCTTCGACAACCGTGAGTCGAAGATCGGGCGGGTCATGGAGCGCGTCGGGATGGCGGAGAAGAACGCCGCCGGGATCACCGAGACGCTCTCGCGCCTGGCCGCGAGGTACGAGTCGAACCGCTGACGATCCGGCCGCGCGCCGCGGGCCGGGCGCGGTCTAGGCGCGCGTGAGGAGCAGCGGAGCCGCGGCGATCCGGGACCACGGGCCACCGACGAAGGTCAACCCCAGGAGCCGGCGGTCGTCCA